>CAMDVN010000086.1 GCA_945877595.1 Cyanobium sp. NIES-981
GCCTCACGATGGGCCATCACCGCAGCAAACTCCTGCATGGCAGACGCATTGGCCAGAAAGATCTTTTTGATGCTGTTTTGAGAGATTTGCTGAACACTGACGTGGTTGAGAGCCCTGACGCTGGCGGTGCGCTCTGAGTTGGTCAGCGCCGCGAATTCACCAAAGATGTTGCCAACATGCAATTGACTGATCTCCGACTCACCCCCCGTGGCAGCAGCATCAGCCAGCAGCACTGAGCACGTGCCGTCTTGAATGACATACATCGAACCGCCCGACTCACCGCGCTTGATGATGAGCTCGCCAGGAGCAAACTCAAGCACGGGATCCTCTCCAGCAATCAGGCGCAGCTCGGCATCACTCAACGACGAGAACAGGTCAATGGCCCGCAGCGAGGAAAAACTCTTGAACTGTGCTTCTGACTGCTCAGCAGCCTGCTGGCCCCGGCTAGATCCGGGCGTACGCAAATCAACAATTGGGAAGGGGATTGAATATCCTTCGCGCTTGACGGCGTACCAGATGCGTGTGCTGATATCAGTAGCAACCTCATAACGTTGCAAAAAATCAGGCACAAAAAAATGAAGGGAATAATCAATACTTGAAGCGCCAAAACCCATCAAGAAAGCACGACCTCGCTCAGGCTGTGGGATCTGCGGATGGTGCAGAACAGCACTTTTCAACAAATGAACAGCATGGGAAGGCGGCATCTCATAAGGCAGGCCTACCTTGACCTCAAGACCAAAGTCAGTGGGTGATGGCCGCGAATAGTTGATGATCTTGACCTTGTCAATCGTTGCATTCGGCAAAACGACATAACGATCAAAGATGTCATCGTACAGATAGGTACTATTCCAGGAAATATTGTCAACACGCCCCTGCTGTCCATCGATTTCGACCCAATCACCGATCGCAAATTGGCGCTCGACCTGCACGGTCAAAGCCGAAGAAATATTCTGCAACTGCGTAGCCGAGCCTGGACCCACAATGAAGGCCAGAACCGAAAGAACGGCCGCCGTTCCGATCGTGCTCAGCATGCCGCGCTGATTCAACTCGGCAGCAATGACAGCAAAGGCAATGGCAACGAAAAGTAGATCTTTGAAAAAGCGTGGCGCCGGCGTTTCGTCCTGTCGGGTCAGTGAGAACAACTGCCAGGCAAAACCGATGCCAAGATCAACAAAGGCCACATACAAACTGAGTCGGGAGAGGAGCCCAGCCCAGCTCTGCCATCCAGGGGCCACCCCCAGGGCACTGAGGGCACCACTGACCAGAGCCGCAGCGATCGCCAGGCGAAAGAACCGCATGCTGGGGATCAGATGACTGATCTTGCGACGCCTGCGCTCACGTTCACGCTCGAGTGGAATCGAGAGCAGCAACAGCACCAACAGCAGCAGCAAGGTGCCGGCCTGGCCAAGCAGTGGCACCGAAGCGAGGGTTTGCAGGGCCATGTCGATGTCGCGGTGTGCTGCAGTCTTTACCAGGCCGCGCCCAGCAGTTCAACCCCGGCCCAGAAATAGGGGTTTTGCAACCCTCCAGCGACGCGACGCTGCTGGCCACTGGTCAGTCCGCTCAGCAAGGCACGGCCTTCCGGCCCCAGCAACTGATCGCCGTCGAGCCGCACGAGGCCCCTGCTGAACGCCTGGCGGGTCAGCTGCAGCGCTTCGGCCTTGGGGATGCCGGCCTCCAGATAGCGATACATCTGCACGAAATAGGCCGAAGTCGCCACATCGTCGACATACCAGAGGGTGCCGACGGCGCTGAGGGCGCCAACCTGCAGCGCAAGCCCAGCAAAGCCCAATTCACTATCGGCATCCCCAAGAGCGGTGCGGCAGGCGCTGAAGCTGATCAGATCCAAGGGGGGACCCTGGCGGGCGCGGCGCAACTTGACGAAGTCACTGAGGGGAATTGGCACCGTGCCCGAATACAGACGCGAGGCAGCCGGGCCTCCGGGAAGAAACTCGGCGTGGGTGGCCACGTGCACACGGCTATAGCGCGGGTCGGCCGCCTGCTCCAGCAAGGTGCTGGGGGTGAAGGATCGATTGAGGGCCACGTCCTTGGCTTCAATGCGACCCACCTGGTCGAGTTCACTGGGTACCAAGGGCAGCGGTGCGAGGCCGTCGAACACGGCAGCACCGGCCGCCAGCAGACGACCCTGGCCCGCCTGAGGTAGGGCCATGCTGGTCAGCGCCAACGATGGCGTCAGCGAAAAGGCATAGGTATCGCCGAAGTAGCGCTGTCCGTCATGCAAGGCCGCAAACGGAACGGCCTGCAGACCACGGTCGGCCGAAATCAGCAGGGTGGTGATGCCACGTTTGGCCAGAACTGGCGCGATCGGACCGATCAGCAACTCATACAGACGGCGTGCCGGCGCGCTCGGATTGCTGTTGTTGAGCGACTCCTGGCGCGAGAGCTGGGTGTAAAGCTGCTTGAGCAGGGCGGCGAAATCCTGTTTGGACACCTCGACGCGCCGGCCCTCGACCTCTCCCTGCATCGGCACGAGGGTGAGGTCGAGAAAAGCATCGGTGTCGGAACGCACCGTGCCCCCCCGGGCTTCCGAAAAGCGCACATGCAGGACGGCCGGGGTGTAGGCCGCCCGGTTAAACACCAGCGGCAACAGGGCGGCCCGGCCAGCATCCGAGCTGCCCGGCAACGGCTCCGCCGTCGCCAGCAGCCAGCTATCGGCCCCTGTGCCGGGCCGGGGCAGCCTGGACTGGGGGCCCAGCCCGCCATTGCGCACCTGGTTGGTGGCATTGGAGAGGCTCTGCTGCATCTGCGGCACGCTGGGGGCCACCAAGGCACTATTGGCGCGCTCGGGCGCCAGGTTGCTGAGGGCCTGCTGGCCGCTCTTGAGATCAGACTGCTGGCTGCTGGCGGCCGCCTGCTGGGCAGACACGATCACGGTCGGTGGCGGCCCCGACCCAGCGCTTGTGCCAGACGCGGACGCGCCCGTGACTGCGGCCTCTGGCTTGCCTGAGTCCGACTGGCCCGAGTCAGCCTTACCTGAATCGGATCGAGCAGCCTCCGATTGGGCGGGCTCGGTTTTGGAGCTGTCGGAAGTGCTGCCATTCGTGGTGCTGCCATTCATGGTGCTGCCATTCGTGGTGCCGGAGTCGGAACTGGTGCCTGATGTCGTGGCACCAATTTCAGAGGTCGAGAAGGAGCTCTCCAGGGAACTCACAACATCAACATTGGCGTAGCTGATTAAGGTGCTGCCATCAGCCGGCACCATGGCCACCGGTTGAGAGTCGGCGCTCTCCGCGGGCGATGACCCACTGGCCGTCAAGGCACCCGAATCGGACGTTTCGGATGAGGACAACGACGTTGACGCGGTCGAAGTCGATGACGTCGAATCCGATGACGAAGTCGACGAAGCTGACGAAATTGACGAAATTGAGGTTGCCGTTGTGGACGGCTCCATTGTCGTCGTACTGCTCACCGAGAAGCCCGGCGTCACGCTGATGCTGGGTGTCAACAGCGACTGAATCGCCGCCGCCGTGATCGTTGCGGTGGGGCAGATGTTGGAGGAGCCCCCCGAACACGTCGCCGTCGAGGGCGGCATCTGGTTGACCGTGAGGGTGCCGCCGGTCACGGTGGTGGTGCCCGTGTAGGAGTTGGCGCCAGTCAGGGTGAGGGTTCCCGCTCCGGATTTGATGAGATTGCCCGCCCCTAACAGCGTGCCACCAAAGGTGGTGCTTGCCCCGTTAGAACCAGCGGTCAACGTGAAACTGCCGAGGTTGATGCTGCCGCTGCCGGCAATCGAGCCAATGGTATCGCTGGCTCCAAGCTGATAGATAGCCCCAGCACTGACCGTCATCGCCGTGGTGTCGGGCAGACTTCCTGAAACCAGCAACAAGCCACCGACCACGTTTAATGCCCCCTGGAATCCGTGAGCCCCACTGAGGATTAACTCACCCGCTCCCGACTTAGTGAAAGAGCCAGCACCAGACATGGCACCTGTAAATGTAACCGTCAAACCAGGGTCTACCTGCCAACCGCCCCCATTAGCACCCAGCAGAAAAGTACTGTTTCCAGACGCATTGATCGTATCCGACACCTGTGAACGGAGCACGCCTCCGTCAACAATCACGGCGCGGGCCGCCTGGACAGCGCCCCCGAAGAAATCAACATTGGAATAGGCCAACGCACCTCCATTGATCCCAAGGGTTGCACCAAGCTGGTTGGGGGCATTGAGAAAGACCGTTCCCGCACCTTTCTTGATCAAGTCTCCGTAGGCGGTACCACCCTGCAACGAATACGAAAGATTGACAGAGTCGTTGAACACAAGATTACCCGCGCCACCAAGCACCAGATCCAACTTCTGATAAGCAGTGTTGACAACAATGGCCGAGGCTGTTGTGCCGGGCCTGTCAAACGTGAGCGAGCCCCCATCCGCCGCGATTGTGTTGTCAGAAAATTGCAGGGAAACCTGACCGGTGATTGTGTTGTCTCCCGATAGATTTCGAAGCGAGCCAATCAAACCAGGGCCCGCCCCTGAAATACCAATGGCATTGGCCACGGTGATACCACCTGACAGCCCAAGGCTCGCCCCAGCACTGACATTGACAGCGCCAGTTCCGAGCGCCGACCCATTCTGAATGTTGAGAATTCCAGCTTGAACAGAGGTTCCACCCGTGTGGGTGTTCGCTCCTGTCAAGGTCAACGAACCCACGCCCAACTTGTTGAGCACGACTCCCGTGCCTGCGATCACGCCGCCATAGGTGGAAGTACCACCTTGATTGACATTAATAGAAGAGCCCGTAACAAGGCCGCTTTGCACGGATATCCCGGTCCCGACCGAGCCAGACAGCCCACCGGTGCCCGACACGAGAGTTACAGAGACCTGGCTTTGGGCAGTCGTACTCAGATTGATGGACGAGTTGAGAACGATCCCGCCGCCTGCCTGCAGCGTCAGGCTCCCCACCCCACCTCCTCCAACTCCATATTCGATGGGATTTTGAACCGTAATATTGCCATCTGCAATCACGGAAACATTGAAGTAGCGCAATTCATTGCCCAGGGTCGTCACATTTAGATTGGACGTCGCAAGGGCAGGATTGGCCGTATATGTCGGCTGAACAAGATTTTGATTCCCAGATGTCGATATCGTTAGATCATTGGGATCAAGCAACCATGTTCCGGGATTCCCGCGAAAAGCACGAGCAGAAACCGAAATCCCATCCACATTCAGCCAGGCACCCGAGGTTTCAATCAGGCCGCCATCTCCTCCCTGGGGGCCGCCTTTGGCCTGCAACGTTCCGGAGACCACAGTGGAACCCAGCGGGTTGGTGATATCGCTCCAGACCACAACCGTGCCGCCGTTTCCGTGAGCCGTAGCGGAGGCATCCAACAGGGCCCCGGCGCCGACCCAGGTGTTGACGGCTTGGCGCACACTGCCATCGCTGTTCTGCCAGCTGCCGCCCACCTGGATCAAACCACCACCGGCTGGGCCAGTGGCCAGCAGGCTCGACAGACCATCGATCCAGACGTCACGGCCCGTGAGGGTAATGCTGCCGCCCGTGCCGCTGGTTGATGACGCCGACAGGGTGCTACCTGCCACCGAGACCAGTCCCCCAGGGTTGTCGACCAGCAGGGAGCGATCAACCGTGAGGTGGATCCCCTGCAAGACAATCTCAGGATCGGGTGCCATGCCCGCCATGGCCCGCAATGCCGGATCGAGCACCAGATCGGCCGCCCCCGTGCGCGGCATCGCTGTCAACAAGGCAGCCTGCTGCGGCGTAGTCCCGAAGACATCAAAACGACCAGCGCCAACCAACTGGTTGGTGGCCGTGCTCAGGGTCAGCTGGGTGGTGTTGACAAAACCGCCGGCACCCGACACGGCAAGACCACCGGGTGACAGCCAGACCAGGCTGCCAGGAGTGCTCAGGCTCACCGGTTTGTCAATGAAGCTCCCCAACGGAGCTGTCACCCCGACCACCACATTGGCAAACGCCCCGTTGAGGATCTGCACCCCGGAGATCGCGCCGCGAGTGTCAAAACTGCTGAAGCGGTGAAACAGGTTGCTGCCAGCGGCCGTGCCCCCCGTCACCTGGCAGAGGCCGCTGCTGCAACTGCCGCCCACCACGCCGTTGACCGCCGTGTTCAAGCCGCCGGCGTCGGTGGCGGCAACCTGGCCTCGGACCGGTTGCGGCAATACACCCAGGCCCCAGAGCCCCCCCAGCAGCAACGGCACGATCCGGGAGGGCTTGAGGTGAACCAGAAACAACCAGTTCACAACAGCGAGCCCAGGGCTTCAGTTCCCGCATTTTGCCCTCAATCACGCCAGAAAAATCAGGATTCGTATCAAACTGGCCCATCACGCCCAGCCCGCCCGCCGGCATGCTGCTTTTGGCCCAACTGGTGGCACCGCCGCTGCAACCCGGTCCCGCCCGGTTGCCAGAGGAGATGCCTCTGGCACCCAAACGCCCTGGCCAACCCGACCAGAACCGGCCGATCTTTGCCCTGCCGGGCGCCCCGACAACCCCCGCTACCCCTGAGCCCAAGCCCAGCGAAGACCAGCAGCTGAGCCCGGTTCCGGCACTGGAGGGCCAGACCCCCTACAGCCCGGATGAGGTGCTTCGCATTTTGGGCCCATGCCGCCGTGCCACCCAGGCCCAGACCCTGAACGCCTGCGCCGCCGCCCTGACAGCCAGGCTGACCGCCGACGGCTACGTCAACTCGCGGGTCTACGTGCGGACCACACCAGCCCCCGGCAGCCTCAATGTGGTGCAGGGGCGCATCGCCGAGTTGCGCATCACCAGCCCGGATGCCGCCCTGGCGCGCGACATCCGCAGCCGCCTGCGGGACCTGCAGGGCGAGGTGCTGCACCTGCCGACCCTGGAACGGCAGCTGGTGGCCCTGCGCACCCTGCCCGGCATCGGACAGATCAAGGGCAACCTGGGGCGCCTGGGCACCGACCCCACCGCAGCGGTGCTCAACCTGGCGATCGAGCCGGTGCCGGTGCCCTGGACGGGTGATCTCAGCATCCGCAACGACGGCAACGCCGGCAGCGGCGAATGGCGCACGGTCGGCGTGGTGCTCAAGAACAACCTCGCCACCCGCGGTGACACCTTTCTGGTCTATGGCGAACTGAACGCCGACCAGGACCCCGAGCTGGGCGCCGCGATCACCTCCCTGAGCTACAGCTTTCCCCTGGCCAGCGGGCTCAACTTCACCTCGTCCTTCGGCTACAGCCGCCGCAACCTGGTGGAGGCCAGCGGCGCCGCCCACAACGTCTCCTTCATCCAATATCAAGGGCTGGGTCAACTGGAATGGACCCTGCACCAAGGCCTGCACAAAGGCCTGGGCCAGCGCCTGATGGCGTTTGCAGGCTTCAGTGGCAACAGCACCGCCAGTGAACTGAACGGGGCCGCCACGGCCCTGGTGGGCGGCAGCCTGGGCCCGATCAACCAGATCAGCAGCGGTTTTGTGCGCGCGGGCCTGGCCTTCGGCGGTAGCAGCGGCTCCCTGGCATGGGGCGGCAACATCTATGGCCTGCAGGGCATCGCCGGCGTCAGCACCGCCGAACAGCTGGCTTCTCTGGCCACGGTCGGCACCGCACCAGGCCAGTCGCGGGCCCTGGGCGGCATCATCAGCCTGGCGTGGGGCATCAGCGACCGGCTGCAGTTCAACGGGCGCATGGCCGGCCAGCTGGCCTTCAACCAGCTGACCAACGACATGGGTTTCGCCCTGGGCAGTGACACGGGCCTGAAGGGCCTGCCCGGCACCTTCATCAGTGGTGACAACGGCTATCTGTGGAGCACCGAGCTGGCCTACACGCTCTGGCGCAACAGCAGCCAGGCGGTGCAAGTGGTGCCGTTCCTCGGCTATGGCGGCATCAGCCTGCAGCGCAGCGGCAGCTGGTTCAGCGACACGGTTGGCTCCGGTGGCGCCTATCTCCGTTGGTTGGCCGGCCGCCACTGGACCCTCGAGCTGGGCTGGATCAGCCCCATCGATGAAGGTCCTCGGGCCTATTGGAACAACTGGCTGCTCGGTAGCGGGGTCTATTCCAAGATTCAGTTCCGCTTCTAGGCCCGTCGA
>CAMDVN010000087.1 GCA_945877595.1 Cyanobium sp. NIES-981
AACGGTTTCAACTTCAACCAGTCGATCCTCGACGGCCAAGGCCGTGTGGTGAACACCTGGGCCGATGTTCTCAACCGCGCTGGTCTGGGCATGGAAGTGATGCACGAGCGCAATGCTCACAACTTCCCCCTCGACCTGGCAGCTGCTGGCACCACCTCGGTGGCCCTGACCGCACCTGCAATCGGCTGAGGTCCAAACCTCCCTGGGCTGATCCCAGCCCAAACCCAACGGAATCCCCAACACCCCCTGCTAATACAGGGGGTTTTTTGGTGTCGTGCGGTGGCACGGGCTTGGTCCACCTGCACTCAACTGCCGTGCGGGAGTGGCCCAGTGGCGTGGTTGTGCCACCCTGGTCGATGGGCATTCAAGCCTGAATTCCGAACAAGACCTCGCCAAGACCATGGGATCAAACGCCAAGCAGGGGCCCCTTCTGTGGGTCATGGCAGGCCTGATCAGCCTGCTGCTGCTCACCCTGGGGGTCACCCAGCCTGCAAACGGCAAGGCAGCCCCCACACCCCCAGCAGCGACACAGGCTGCAGCTGAACAGGCTGCACCTGAACAGCCTGAACGTGCCCAGCCTGCTGCAGTGACGTCGGCGCCCCCTTCGACCTCAACCAAGATGGGGCGGGAGGTGATCCAGGGTGGCTGGTACCCATGGGACCCCTACCAATACCTTGACGGCAAAGGCGATCGCCGCGAACTGACAGGCCTCGATGTGCAGCTGTTGCGCGAGGCCTTTCAAGGCGAACTCGGCATGGAGCTCGAGCTCACAGAGGTGTCGTGGAGCCAGCACCAACGGGATCTCCGCGACGGGAGCCGCGATGTAGCCGGCGGGGCATTTCGAACCGATGAACGCGAAACCTATTCCTATTACTCGAAGCCATACCGCTATGAAGAAGTGGTGCTCTATCGGCGCCGCTTTGATCCAAGGTCCACCTTGGCCTTGAGCAATCCCAACGCCTTCAGCGAGAATTTGAGCAGCAGTAGCAGCAAGATCGGACTGGTTAAAGGATATTTCTACGGCGAACAAATCGCAGCATTTGCAGCCGATCCCAGCCAGGCCAAGCGGATCGTGTGGGCCAATGACCACGAGGCCAATCTCAAGAATCTGCACACAGGCCGGGTTGACCTGGCACCCGTGGATCGATTAGTGGGGGCCACGATCGCCTGGAAAAACAAGTGGACCGATCAGCTCGCGGTCAGTGACTTCAACGTCTTTCGCGGCCCGATCCATGTGCTGTTCAGCAAAAAAACCACAACACCAGCGCTGGTCAAACGATTTGACGCCGCCATGGCGCAGCTGCACCGGGATGGGCGCTACAACCAAATCGTGCAGCACTATCTTTTCCCGGTGTTGCTCGCCCTCACCGTGGGCCAAGACTGGTTCTATGCCCTAGAGGTTCTGGGAACCGTGGCCTTTGCAATGTCGGGCGTGCTGATGGCCCACCGCGAAGACTTCAGCCTGTTTGGAGCCTTCGTGCTGGCGGCCCTGCCTGCAGTAGGCGGTGGATTGATGCGCGACTTGATCATCAACCGCGATGTCCCGGCCGTGCTGCGCTCACCGATCAGCCTCTTCGTGGTGATTGGTTTGGTGCTGATCTCCTTTGTCCTGATCCGAATCTTGCCCCGAGTTGGGCGCATCCCAGAGTGGATGCGCATGGCCCCGGTGATCGACGTGCTCGATGCCATCGCCCTGGCGGCTTACACCGTGGTGGGGGTCATCGTGGCAGTGGAAACCCGCTGTGAGCCCCTCATCCTCTGGGGTCCAGCGCTCAGCGCCCTCACCGGGGCCGGTGGCTCGATTCTGCGGGATGTCGTGCGCGGTGACACCACCCATCCAACTTTGCGACGGTCGGTCTATGCCGAAATTGCGATTGTGTGGGGTCTAGCCCTCTCGATCTTCATCACCAACTACGCAAGTTCCTCGACTTACGACCCCTTCAAACTTCAGGTGGCGGTGCTGCTGACCATGCTGGGTGCCCTCGCCACCCGGCTGTTGGTCATGCGACGGCGGATCTCAGCGCCCCTCTTCCGCTGAGGGGCCTTCGGTAGGCTCGATGGTATGGGCAGCAGTTTCGGTCAGCTCTTTCGAATCAGCACGTTTGGCGAGTCCCACGGCGGCGGCGTCGGGGTCATCGTTGATGGCTGCCCACCACGGCTGACACTCGATCTCAAGGCAATCCAGGCCGAACTGGACCGGCGTAAACCAGGCCAAAGCAAGATCACCACACCCCGCAAGGAAGACGACCAAGTCGAAATTCTCAGCGGGTTGCTCGATGGGGTAACCCTCGGCACGCCGATCGCCATGGTGGTCCGCAACAAGGACCAACGTCCTGGCGATTACAAGGAGATGGCCGTGGCCTTTCGGCCATCCCACGCCGATGCCACCTACCAGGCCAAATACGGCATCCAGGCCAGCAGTGGGGGTGGACGGGCCTCAGCACGAGAAACGATCGGCCGGGTCGCCGCCGGAGCCATTGCCAAGCAACTGCTCGCCAAAACCCATGGCACCGAGGTGCTCGCCTGGGTGAAACGAATTCACGATTTGGAAGCCACGATTGACCCTGCGCTGGTTGAGCTCAGCGACGTGGAGGCCAACATCGTGCGTTGCCCCGATACCGCCATGGCTGCGCGCATGGTCGAGCGCATTGAGGCGATCGGCCGCGCTGGCGATTCGTGCGGTGGTGTGATCGAGTGCGTCGTTCGCCGACCACCCGTGGGGCTGGGCATGCCGGTGTTTGACAAGCTCGAAGCCGACCTGGCCAAGGCGGTGATGTCGCTTCCCGCCACCAAGGGCTTTGAAATCGGCTCGGGCTTCGGCGGCACCCTGCTCAAGGGCAGTGAACACAACGATGCCTTTGTGCCCACCGCCGACGGACGCCTCCACACCGCCACCAACAACTCAGGCGGCATTCAGGGCGGCATCAGCAATGGCGAACCGATTGTGATCCGGGTGGCGTTCAAGCCCACCGCCACAATCCGAAAACCCCAGCAAACGGTGGATGCCTCCGGTGCCGCCACCACCCTGGAGTCCAAAGGTCGTCACGACCCGTGCGTCTTGCCACGGGCTGTGCCCATGGTGGAAGCCATGGTGGCCCTAGTGCTGGCCGATCATCTGCTCAGGCACCAGGGGCAGTGCAGCCTCTGGTGAGGCCAGCCGGCCGTGTGGCCAGCCACTGTTGAAGCTCGTGCCAGGAGTCTGGGTCAGCGGCGTTTGGATCAGCCAGGGATGCGCCCAGGGCTACTGCATCGACACCAGCCGCCAACCATTGGGGCACATCCCGGGGCGCCAAGCCCCCGGCGGCGATGCAAAACGGCAGTGGCGCCAGGGGGGCCGCCAGCCGTTGCCAGTAGTGGGGCCCCAGGGTGATGGCTGGGAACAGCTTCACCACAGCACAACCCCAGGCCTGAGCCTGGGCCACCTCCGTGGGAGAGAAGACCCCCGGAACCAGGGTGAGGCCCAGCTGGCGGCCCCGCTCCAGCAAGCGCCGATTCAACACAGGCGACACGCCATAGCTGAGGCCTGCCTGCGCCGAAGCCTCTAAGGCCTCAAGGCTGCAGATCGAGGCGGCCCCGAGCAGCAGGTTGGGGAAGGCCAGGCCCAGCTCCAGGCACTGGGCACTCCAGCCCGGAGCAGTGCTCCAAGCAATTTCGACATGGCGAATGCCGAGCTGATCAAGACGCTCGAGCCTAGGGATAAGGCTGCGGGGCTGCTCAGCCCGAAGCACCACCAGCACGGGCTGGTGGTGCAGCGACTGAACCAGTTGGTGCTCAGACGTATTCGGCAACGCGCACGTCGCTGCGAATCAGCAGCTCCTGGAGCTCTTCGGCATCCACGGTCTCCTTTTCCACCAGCAGGGAAGCCAGCTCGTCGAGCACCGTGCGATTGGCGCTGAGGACCTCAGTGGCACGGCGATAGGCCTCGGCCACCAATTGGCTGACCTCCTCGTCGATGGCAGCGGCTGTGTCTTCGGAGAAGTCGCGTTCGGCGGCGATATCGCGGCCGAGGAACATGCCCCCCTGGCTGCGGCCCAAGGCAATGGGCCCAAGGCGATCACTCATGCCGAAGCGGGTGACCATCTGACGGGCGACACGGGCCACCTGCTGGAGATCGTTGGAGGCACCGGTGGTGACTTCGTCTTCGCCATAGACGATCTCTTCGGCGACACGGCCTCCCAGCGCCACGGCCATCTGGTTCTGCAGATAGGCCCTGGAATACAGACCCGACTCCATCCGTTCCTCACTGGGGGTGAAGAAGGTGAGTCCCCCGGCCTGGCCGCGGGGAATGATCGAAATCTTCTGAACCGGATCGTAATCAGGCATCAGGGCTCCCACCAACGCATGGCCCGATTCGTGGTAAGCCACGAGGCGCTTGCGCTTCTCGCTCATCACCCGATCCTTCTTCTCAGGACCAGCCATGACGCGCTCAATCGCGTCATTCACTTCGTCCATGGAAATTTCGGTGAGCTGATGGCGAGCGGCAAGGATGGCCGCCTCATTCAGCAGGTTGGCGAGATCAGCGCCCGTAAAACCAGGGGTGCGGCGGGCCACCTTGTCGAGATCGACATCTTTGGCCAGGGTTTTGCCTCGGGCATGAACCTCGAGGATTTGAAGCCGCCCGTTGTAATCGGGCCGGTCGACCACCACCTGCCGGTCAAAACGACCTGGACGCATTAAGGCCGAATCAAGCACATCGGGCCGGTTGGTGGCCGCCACGATGATGATGCCCGTGTTGCCCTCGAATCCATCCATCTCGGTGAGGAGCTGGTTGAGGGTCTGCTCCCGCTCATCGTTGCCACCGCCGAGTCCGGCACCGCGCTGACGACCCACGGCATCGATTTCGTCAATGAAGACGATGCAGGGTGCACTTTTCTTGGCCTGCTCGAAAAGGTCGCGAACGCGGCTAGCGCCCACGCCCACGAACATCTCAACAAACTCAGATCCGGAGATCGAGAAAAAGGGCACCCCGGCCTCGCCAGCCACGGCTTTGGCCAGCAGGGTCTTCCCCGTGCCGGGAGGACCCACCAGCAGAACACCCTTGGGGATTTTGGCGCCCACGGCTGTGAAGCGATCCGGATTCTTGAGGAAATCGACGACCTCGGTGAGCTCGAGCTTGGCGCCCTCGATTCCGGCCACATCGCCAAAGGTGACTTGGGTCTGCGGTTCCATTTGCAGGCGGGCCTTGCTCTTGCCAAAGCTCATGGCCTGATTGCCCCCGCCGCCTTGGGCCCGGCGCAACAGGAAGAACAGTCCCCCCAACAGCAGCAACGGGAAGATCAAGCTGCCCACCGCCTGCTGCCAAGCCGCTGGTTCGCGGCTGGGTTGCACGGCGATGTCGACGTTGTGATCGGTGAGCAGCTTGAGCAGGTCCTTATCGGGGGCGAGGTTGACCACGGCGCGACGGCCGTCGTTCTCCACCACCTGGGCCGTGCCGCGATCAGGCGAGATCAGCACCCGGGAGACCTCGTTGTCTTGAACGGCCTCCACAAAATCGCTGTAGCGAAGGGTGCGAGGCGCATTCGCCGGATCAGGTCGATCAAGGAAGGCCGTGCCCACAGCGATCATCACGATCACCAGGAGCACGTAGAGCCCCGCGTTGCGCCAACGCTTTTTCACAAGCCGAGCCTCACGAACAACAGAAGTAAAGGAATGTTAACCGCCGGCTCAGGAAGCTGAGCGCAGCACCTCCACCACACTACGGAAGGCGAACCACTCCGGGATCTCCTCGCCGCCGCGAAGCATCTGGCGGAACTGGGTGCCGCTGAGCTTGCGAATGTGCAGGCCACGGGCCTCGGCATGCTCGGCGGTCACGTAGCCCTCCTCCTCGGTGTAGACGAGGTTGAGGGAAGGAACGGTTTCCATGCCGAGCTCCGGGGCGTGGTCACGGGCAAAATCCTGCGCTTGGTAGGGGCCATAGAAGTCTTCGCCACTGAGCGAGCTCTTGCATCCGGCCATGTCGCGGCCAATGATGAAGTGGGAGCAGCCGTAATTTTTGCGGATAATCATGTGCTGCAGGGCCTCACGCGGCCCCGCCATGTGCATGGCATAGGGCAGGTAGGCCCAGCGGATGCGGGGATTACTGACCTCGGCAGCCAACCGCTCATAGGTCTGGAAGCGCACCGCACCATCGATGTCGTCGTCCTGGGTGGGGCCGCAGGTGGGGTGCACCAGAACCACCCCGTTGGCGCTCACATTGGGAGCACCTAGGGCGCGGGTGAACAGTTCGTAGTGGGCCCGGTGAATGGGATTGCGGCACTGGAAAGCGACCACGTCTTCCCCCAGCGGCAAGGTGGCGCGCACCTCGGCTGGGGTTTTGCAAGGGAAGACCCGCCGGGGCAACGCCAGGCCCTGCACCCGGCCGCCGAGGTAATAACGGCCGCGCTCGGTGGCGATCATGCGCACGGCCGGATGCTCCAGCGAGGTCGTGCCATAGCAACCCTGGGCCTCCCTGACCTTGTCGGGTTCCCAGCGGCTCTCCACCGTGAGCACGGCCAGGTTTTGACCTTGGTAGGTGAGCAGCAATCGATCACCCAGGCCAATCGAACTGTCGCTGGTATCGAAGACGATCGGCAGACCAAAGAGCAGGCCACTGGTGGTCCGATTTCCAGCTACCACCGCGTTGTAATCGTCTTGATGCATGAAGCCCCTCAGGGGCGAAAAGCCCCCCACCACGAGCAGCTCCACATCGCAGGCATTGCGATCACTGCATTCGACGACCCGATCGGCACCTGCCACCAGAGCCTCATGCTGCTCAGCGGGAACCATCAGATCCACCAGGCTGCCGCCATGGGGTTCGATCAGGCCTGAGCGGCTAGAGAGGGCGGCAGACATCGGCGCAGGGGATCGATTGGTTGGGTGGGATTCTCCCAGAGGGCAGGGGCCCCGGGCAGCCAACAAAAAAGGGCCCCCGAAGGGGCCCCAGCCGCAGATCTGTTCCAGTGGAAACCCTGATCAAACGCCTGTGGAACTCGGATGGAACTCCGAGAATGGAGGCTGAGAGATCGAGATCGCTTCGGAGCAGCCGCTCAGACTTCCTCGAGGCGGCCATAGAGCTCGCCGGTGATCTTGACGTCGACCGCCTTCTTGGTGCCCATGTCGGTGTCGGAGGGCTGGATGGCGGTGAACACCCCGGCGAATTCACCGGTGGAGGCATCCACCTTGGTGATCGAGAGGCTCATGTTGCCGGTACCGTCGACGTACTTCTTGACGGTTTCCCCGGTGAAGTCGTCACCGGCAGGCACCAGACCCACGGCGCTGCTGTAGCCGGTGGTGAGGCCGCGACCCTTCGGATCGAGGAAGTTGCTGGTGCGGTAGCTGGGAGCCCGGTAGTCGCCGTTGAGATCCGTGCTGGGGGTGATGGCAGCCCCATTGGCTGTGGCCAACAGCTCTTTGCTGGAGAAGGTGAACGGAACCTCCTCACCACCGGGCAGCAGCACGGTGATCGGCTGGAAGTCGATGCCACCCAGCTCCTTGAAGTTGATGCTGTCGTCGGTAACGCTCAGATCGCCATAGACCTGATCCAGACTGGAGGTGAAGCGGGTGAGGATTTTTGTGGCCACAAACTGGGCCTCCTGGCGCTTGTTAGCTGGCTCGCCCTTGACGAACACCTCGGATGGATGCATGCAGATCTCGCGCAGCTGGTAGCGCTTCGACGCATCCAGAGGGATCGAGCCGCGGGCCGAGTCAGGCAAGGCCGGGCAACTGTTAGCGAGACCGGTGTTGTGGATGTCGTCGTAGGTGAGATTGGCTCGTTCCACAGCCTTGGAATCGCCGCTGCAGGCGGTCACCAGGGACAGGCAAAACGCCAGCACCACGGCCAGCAGAGGACGGAAACGCATGGGGAGGAACTGGTCTGAAGTGGATCCTACCGGTCCAAAATCCTGATTCCCCGTACGATGTCGCGGCTCTCAACAACCTGTATGAGAGCTCGCTGGTCAGCCGGGATCACTCCGGAACA
>CAMDVN010000088.1 GCA_945877595.1 Cyanobium sp. NIES-981
TCAGCGCCGGTTTTGGAGAGGGCCTCTGGCCCCCCAGCTGGGCACTCATGCGTGGCTGACACCGGGTGCCTGCAATCCAGGTGCTTTTTCAAACCAGACAGCAGGACCGCATCCCTTGAGGCGTTATCACCCCGCCCCTACTGCTTAGAGACAGCACTCAGCCCCGCTTGCTTTGGTTGACCCCGGAGATAGCAGCCGGCAGGCGGAACGAAGCAGCACCTTTGGGGTTGGGGAACTGCTGGTCATTCGTCGAGCACCCCATTGAGCTTGCCCTCACTTACTCTCAGCCGCAAAGGGCAACGCAAGTGGCTTCGCCACCCTTGCCTGCTGCTGCGCCGTGGGGCGTGCTTGGGGGTTCCTCGCCAAAATTTCCATGGCATCTCCACAAGGCCACGTCTGCAATATCCACCTGCTGATCGTCCTTCGCTATGCGCCCGGTATCAAACAGAGCGGCACTGTGCCCTGCACCGTTGGGCACTTTGGTAGGCGCGGGAAGCCGGTCAAGAAGATGCGGCTGATCGATACTGAGAAAGCATTTGCCTTTGCACGCAAATTCCAAGGCCTACCCGGCGTCACCGTTTCGGAATGCTGAGCCCAGCTGGGGGTCTAGCAGCCCACTTTTAATGCATGGTCATCTCTAATAGTGCTAAAACACTATTAGAGATTTCCAAAAGAAAAGAGATCGCAGCAGCCCCTTGATTGCGGCATTAATAATATTGCAGAAATCAACACAAAACCAACAGTCTGGCTCTGACCCTGCTTGTCAGCAGCGCTTATAAATATAGTTTCCATCCCCAATGTCAACCCACTGTGTCGGGCCCGGAGTGGGGGGCATCTGGGTCATGGGATTCATGCATCCACCGCCAGCAAAAAATTCAAGCTCGTCATCGGTGAGGTATTCGTGCTGACATCTGAGCAAATCATCTGGATCAAGATTGATACCGGCTTCTTGGGCTAATTCTGACAGGCGCTCAAGACCTGCAGAATCCTTGAACTTGTCCAGAAGGTCTTTGTTCTCAATTAGTAGAAGTAGAAAAGCTTTTAACTGGTCTTCTGACATGGCTGAACAGGCAGATTGACCAATGGCCTTACCAGGCTAGTGTTGCATGTGATTAAACGCTCATATCGACCGCTTAGGCTTGCTGGCAAGTGAACAATCACAATTGATTATTGTCATAGTTTACAGGGGTTACCTGCTGTTTCACTTGCTCCGATGGCTGAGGTGGGTGCCTTTTATTGGACAGTTCCAGCCCCTGACATCGTTAACCCTGGGCGGGAGGAACAGGGTTCGGTCTCAGTGTAGACCTCATGGGGAGTTCTGCCTCCCAGAGAGCTGTGCGGCCTTACATGGCAGTACCTCCACAGGAAGCAGGCCAGGCTGATTTCAGCCTCCCAGCCATCGCTGTAGGCATGCAGGTAGACCTCTACTCGGCTTTGCCGAGAAGCCTTCGGCTGCGTACTTGACCGTTCTCCACAGTCGTTCAACAAGGATGTTGTCGTAGCAACGCTTTCTTCCTGACCAGCTGATCTTGATCCCCTCTGCCTGCAGTCTGGCCACGAAGTCACCGGAGGTGACTTGACATCCCTGGTCGGAGTGGAAGATCTCTGGTCTACGGCCACCTTCCAATGCCATCTCCAGGGCATCCAGACAGAACTCCGTGTCAAGGCTGTTTGAGAGCTTCCAGCTGTAGGCGCAGCCTTCTCCGCAGGAGTAGACCTTCCTGGAGAACAGATCCACGATCGCCACCAGGTAGAGAAAGCCTTTCTGCAGCGGGATGTCGGTGATGTCGGTCGCCCAGACCTGATCCACTGCTGTGACCAGCTTGAGGTCCACCAGGCAGGGATAGCGCTCCGATGGCTCACCAGGCACCGTGGTGCTGGGCTTCTGGTAGATCGCCCGTAAACCCATGCGCCGCATGAGGTTGCGCACTCGATCGCGGCTGATCGGGATCCCTTCTCTGGCCAGGTAGTCCACCGTCCGGCGGCTGCCGCTGCAGGGTCGAGTCAGGTACCGGCGTGGGCCGATCTGCATCAGCCGGCCTGTTTCCAGCAGGCCACGCAGCTGAGCCGAGGGGTTGACAGTCCATAGGAGTGTCAGCTGCACCAGGGCGTGATCGCCCTCGGCGAGCACCTCACCAGCCGCTGCCAATGCTGGACCTACGACATGAACCGGCAGCAGGCGATCAAGCTTTGGGCCCAGAAGCGGCAAGCCGGCTGGACGGTCCGTCCGTCGCAGTGGAACCCGCCGCAGCCCCTGGGCTCAGGGGATTGACCATGAGAAGGCGATCGGCTGGCTCACTTTTCACTGTCGCTTGACAAGCCCAGGACTTGCAAGGCCTGTTGGCAGGCCTCGACCTCGAGTGTGAGGAGCTCCCACGCAGTCAGCAGGTGCCGTCGAGCTCCAGCTCCAGAGTCGCCAGAAACAGCGATAGTCGTACGGTTTCGCCATGTGTGAGATGGCCAACAGCCTTGGCTGACGATCAGTCCTTGATTGCTCAGTTGGGGCTACAGCCCCATCCAGAGGGCGGCTGGTATCGCGAGATCCATCGCAGCTCCCAGGCAATTAGTCGCAGCGACGGCCAGGCGCGTTCGGCTCTGACGACCATCCTGTTTTTGCTCCATGCCGGCGAAATCAGCTGCTGGCACCGCGTCAGCGCAGCCGACGAAACCTGGCACTTTGCAGGAGGGGATCCCCTTGAGCTGCTGACCCTGCCTCCCGCAGGCGGGGAGGTTCAGCGTCAATGTCTTGGCCCAGCGGAACACGGGCTGACCCCGGTGGCTGTCGTGGAAGCGAACTGGTGGCAAGCGGCTCGCTGCACCGGAACCTGGAGCTTGGTGAGCTGCTGCGTGGGGCCCGGTTTTGACTTTGCCGATTTCAGCCTGCTGCGCGATCTGCCGGAGCATCAGCGCCCCAGCGGCGGACTGCACGAATTCCTCTGAATGAACAACCTCTTGCTCACGCCAGCCGATCGGGGAGCAGCTCGCCAGCATGAAAACACCAGGCTTAGCGCCGTGCTTCTGAATCCGTTCTTCCCCTTCACCACGGCCAAGGTGCTCGCCCTCAAGGCCACCGTGCTGCTGCTGCTCACCCTGCTGATTAAGGCAAGGATTCAGATCGCGGCCGGATCGGCCATTGGGATTTTCCTCTTGCTGCTGCAGACGCTGGTGTTCCTGGCTGCCAGTGCCGGCCTGGTGCTGGCGGCTGGCGGGGCAGCTCTTTACGCCACGCAACGGCGCCGCACTGCGGCGGCCTGAGCGTGACCCATGGCCGTTGAAGTCGCCTTGGCGATGCTCCAGCGGGATGGCCGCTGGCTGATGCAACTGCGCGACGAAATCCCCACGATCGTCGCGCCCGGCTGCTGGGGACTCTTTGGCGGACACCTCGATCCCGGCGAAACGCCGGAGCAGGGCCTGCGGCGGGAGCTTCTGGAGGAGATCAGTTGGCAGCCCCCAGAGCTTGAGCTGGTGATGGTGCATCACATCCACCGGCGCACGGCCCATGTGTTCCGGGCCGAGCTTTCGGTGCCGTTGGAGCAGCTGCAGCTGCTGGAGGGCCAGGACATGGCCCTGGTCAGCGCGGAAGAGCTGTTGGCTGGAGCCATCTGGAGCAGCCGTCTGGGTAGCCATCGCCCTCGGGCCGATGGATTGCTGGAGGTGATGCAGCATGTGCTCACCAAGGAGGCCTGAGCACAACAACGCCTGGAGCGTTGGCCCCTGGCGTTTGCCTGCTCAGCCGTGGTTTAGTCCCAGGGGGTAGTGCCCAAGGGGGTCGGGCGCAGCTACGCAAGTTTGGTGCTCGATGACAACCTGATCGTTTTCAGATCAGAGCGTCTTCAGTTGTGGGTCGGAACTTCTGGCGCTGGCCAGAGCAGCGGAACGATCGACAACGGTCTTCACAGGAGGCAATGGGAGTTCATGAAGGGGAGTTCATGGCCCAGGGACCTGCGCCCTGATCCGTCGCACCAGGCGATAACTGCGGCGCACCCCATCGAGGACACTCCCCGACACCCGCAGTCCGAAAGGGCCGATCAGCGGCCTGTAAAACGTGCGGTAGGCCCAGCGCAGGTCTTCCCAGGCCCGGCATGGCTGAGGGTTGAGGAAGTCGGAGATGTCCACAATCAGCCCCCGGCCCCGGTGCAACATCAAGTTGCGCCCATGCACGTCATGCCCATGCAGGCCGCGGGCCATCGCATAGGCCAGCGCTGCATCCACGTCGTCAATCACCTGCGCGGGGATGGGGATGCCCTGGCGCAGACAGTCGTACAACGTGGTGCCCTGCAATCGCCTTAACACCAGATACCCCTCCCCAACGTGGAAGCACTGTGAGAAGGCGGGGTGATGGCCAATCCTGCGGTACACCTCCGACTCCTGCTCCAGGCCTGGGCGCTCGGGGCCGTAAACCTTCACCGCCAGTGACGGGTGGTGGGGATGGTGCAAAACCGCCGCGTAGTTACCGCAGCCCAAGGTGCGCCATGGCTTAGGTAGATCCTTCACCACCACTGGATCGCAGGGATCCGGGCTGTGAATCTGGAGCTGCGGCAGCAGCTGGTGCTCAATGCGATCGAGCAGCTGCGGTAGGTCTATGGGCCAACCCTCGCCTGCCATCAGCAGCAGAGCGCTGCAGGGCTCTGGCGCCGTTGCACCCGCACCCGGTAGGAACCGTGGGCAGAGCCATCGTGATGAATAAGGGCCTCACGCGCCTCGTGATGCAACTCCTCCGAGCACGACGCGGTACTGCGTAGAGCCGGCGTATCAGATTGGGCCTCCAGGTGCTCTGGCCGCTCCGTGAGCAGGTGGAATCGAACTTCCTGCATCGCCTATCGCCGTAATTCTTGGTTCAGACTGGGTCGGGTTCAGCGCTGATTGGGTACCTTTAGCGATACGGGGAACCGTCCCTCTTCACTGCCATGGCTCTGGGCTGGGGGCCGGCAATCGCCCCACAAATTGCAACCACACCAGCCAGGCCCAGCTGTTCCAGGCAGAAGGTCTCAAGTTCACGCTTCACCGGCTCTTGACGCAATAACTGCCTGATGAATACCAACCAAGCAGACAACCCCAAGGCCATCGTTCTCTCCATCGGAGATGGCGACACGATCCGGGTGCGTCAGGCGGATAAAGCACTCACCGACCAGCCCTCCTCTGTCTCCAGTAAACGGATCCTGAACAACAGCGCCGGTTCCTCGTTATTCCTTGAACCTAGCCAGATCCAGCCTCAGCGCTGCAGCAGCCAGCGCAGAAGCAACGGGACCAGGGGGATGCCGATGGCCAGAATTGTCCAGTAAGGGGCACCCACCTCAGAGCTGCGTGAAGATCAGGTTCTGAATTGCCGCCGTGATTCAGTTTTGCCCTTCACCTGCGTTCACAAGCGCCAGGCGGAGTGACGGCACCCTCTGCAAGCCGGCATCGCCGGTGACCATCACGGCGCCGGCACCGAGCTGCAGACAGCTGGCTGCCTGCAGCGCATCGGGGGTACGCAAGTTGTGCTCGGCCCGTAATTGCGTGGCCTGCTCCACAACAGCCGGGCTGAGCTCCACCCACTCCAGGTCCGGGTGCAGGAAAAAGTCATCGAACCGGCTCAGGGCCTCCGCATCCCGCCGGCGCAGCGGCCCAACTCGGCATTCCAGCCAGCTCAGGCGGCTGATGGCCAGCTGCAGGCCGCCTGCGGAGGTCTCTGCCGATGAAGCCAGCTGCCGCAGCTGTTGTTTCAGAGCCTCGGCCCACGCCTCTGTTCCTTCTACGGCGTAGATCACAGCGCTGGCATCGAGAAAGGCAATCACCACTCGCGCTCCTGCCACAGCTCAGCGTCAATCTCCTGCTTGCTCCGGGCTGTCGCTGCTGAGGGCAGGGCCAGTAACCAGTCCAGGCAGCTCGGCCCCACAGCGGCCGGTCGATCGGCCAATCGCCGCAGGCGGTTGTATTCAGCTTCGCTGAGCACCACGGCCGCTGTGCTGTTGCGCTTCAGAAGATGCACTGGACCAGCACGTAGGGCTTGCTCCACCGCCGCGATGCCGCCCCGCTTGAGCTCGGCCGAACGGAGCACGTTCAGGGACTGGTCGGCCATGGAGATACACAGCAGTCAATGGGGCAACCCTACGCCGTGTGGGCGTTGTTTGGTACTGAAAGCAGTACTGTTTTGGCCGTGCGGCTCTGATCCCGAGACAAGCTGTGGTCGCTGATGCGTAGATCCAGCCGGCATCAGCCGCAGGCCAACGTGTCTACGGCTGACCCCATGACATCGCTGGATTCAGGGCAGTTGGAGCAGGGTGTCTCTACTCATCAACCCAGCAGCAGCCGTAGGAACTGGTCACTGAATTCCACAGCTGTCGTCCAGTTCTCCGCCTCGCTCAGACCAGAGCTGCGGGTGGGCTTAAAGCTGTGATCACCACTAGGTATCCAGCGCAGCTGTATCTGAGGCGAGAGGTTGTAGGAGTCAACCTCCTCACGGCGCCCAAAGCTGTCGCGTTCGCCCTGCAAGATCAGTGCTGGCGTCTGCAGGGTGGCGAGGTGCTCGGTGCGTAGCTGCAGCGGTTTGCCTAATGGATGGAAGGGATAGCCAAGGCAAAGGCAACCCTTCACCCCATAGCTGGCTGCGAGCTCGTCCAGCAGCAAGCTCGCTACCCGGCCGCCCATCGACTTGCCGCCAATAAAAAGGGGCAAGTTTGGATTGAGCTGCCTCTCCAGCTGCACCTGCTGGCGTAAGGCCTGCTGCAAGACGGGCATTCGATCGGGCCCTTGGCGGCGCTCAAGGATGCGTTGCCGTGCCATGTAGGCAAATTCAAAGCGCAGCACCCGCCAGCCGTGTTGCGCCAAGCCGCTGGCGATAGCAGCCATAAAGGGGCTGTCCATCGGTGCGCCGGCCCCATGGGCCAGCACAACGGTGCCAAGGGCGTCTGCTGGACCATCGAGCAAGCGAGGAGCAGCTGTATCAGCAGGGTTCATGGGTTGATCCTCGCGGACGTTGCTCGGAGATCAGCAATCGCTGATTGCCTGATGGCGACTGACATGTGGCGGCCATGGACCGCGGTGCCAGCTTGACCGCAATTTGACCGCAGGATCAGCGGCCTACCGGTGAAAAGTCAATCGGGGCGACAGGATTCGAACCTGCGACCTAGTGCTCCCAAAGCTCGCTTTTTGGTCTTTTTGAGAAGCGAGGAGCCGTCTGGGATCTTCCCCCAAAACCCATGCAATCACTGCATTTCACCCTGCCAACTCTTGGCAGTTCACGCCACTGCATGCCACCCCGTGGGGTTGGATCTCTCCCACAGCCTCTCCCAGGAGGGCTGCCGCTCCGGAATCACGGTCCATGGGAAGCGGGGGAAGGCCCGGGTCAAGATCTCCGAGGCCCTGGGGGATGGCCGCCGCAGGCAGGTGCCGTTGTCGATCGACTGGGCACCAGAGAATGTTGACGCGATTCGAGAAGCCGGCATCAGCAACACTGGGCCCATCAACTGGCCGGCTTTGATCGAGGCGTTCCGCGAACGCAAGCTGGGCAGTGGCGAGATCAAGCCAACGACGTGGACCAACATCTATGCCCGGCGCTTGAAAGTGATCCTGGCTGCGGTTGATCGAGCCCAGAAGCCTGTGCAGATGCTGGAGGCCATTGCAGCCCCATGGGTCAGCCAGCCCGGTTGTCGCGGACGGCAGCTCCAGGTTCAACAGACTGCCGCAATCCTCCGCTGGGGAGTTGATACGGGACGCCTGCCGGCTGAGTGGGCACCGCCGCTGGATCACGGCATTGCCACCGCTCACCTCGATCAACAGCTCCGCCAGCGCCGTAGCACCCAGGGCTTCCAGGTTCTTGGCGTTGAGGGTGCGCTTGCTGGCCACTGAGCTACGGCAGGGCGGAACTCAAACCCAGAACCGTGGCGGCCTGCTGCATCCGAATATCGAAGCTGGCCAGCTGGGTGCAGCGGCTGTGCAGCGCCACCGCCAGATGCAAGG
>CAMDVN010000089.1 GCA_945877595.1 Cyanobium sp. NIES-981
GGGCGGCTCGGGCACGAGGGCCCTAGCTGACGCCTTGGAGCAGCTGCTGGCGTTGCAGATCCACGGGGAGCGACGGGGAGGAAAAGCGGTGCAGAACTGTCCAGGATTCTGTACAAGCTGTACGGAATCCTGGAGCGCACGCCCGGCGCATCGCCGCCAAGGGTTTTGCACTACCAGGCCTCTCTGGCTTCACCTTCCAGCTGGCCCTGCGCCAGCTGGTGGCCGACCAACTCTGCCGCCAGCCCTGCTGCAGCCTGGGCTGAATGTCTGGGCTGGGTCGCCTGAAATCCCATCTTGACAGAGGCGATGCGATCCGGTTGGTTGGAGGGAGTTCCAGAGCAGCCATGCAGCGGACGGAGGTCCTCTCCATCTTTCGCCTCAAAGAACTGCCCAGCACGCGGCAGGAGCTGTACCAGGCGATCCAAAGCACCAACCCCCAGCTCGACGGCTGGGCCGATCTGGAGCTGGCGGCCTACCGGCGGGCCGCCTGAGACCAGCCATGGGCCAGCTAACTGGAGCGGGCCTGGTGGCGGCAACCCTGCTGGGGCTGCTGCTGGTGGGCTGCAACGGCGCCGAACGGGAGCGCCGGGCTGAAGCGGAGCGCCAGCGGGCGGCGGCGGTGGAACGGCAACGGCAACAGGGCGCCCTGGTGAGCCGCTGCCGGCGCCAGCGAGGGGCGATGAGTGAGCAGGTGCGGGCCTTGAGCAGCAGCAGCGCCGCGCTCAGCCGGCTAAACCAACAGAGCTATGCGCCCCTGCCCCTGCCGGCGGCGCCCGACCCGGCAGTGCTGGCGCGCTTCACCCGCGACGACCAGGAGCTGGAGCAGGAGCGCTACCAACAGGCCCTAGCGCGCTGGAGGGAGGCCGATGGGGCGGCGCGGCAGCGCTGGCAAGCCCAGCAGGCGGCCGAGCGCCAGCAGCTCTCGGCCCGCCAGAACGCAGCCCGGGCCGCCCTCGCCAAACTCGGCGTGGCCGCCAGCCCCGAAGCCCAGAGCGCCTGGAGCCGCTGCGATGGGCCGGCGCTGATGGCCGTGACCCAGGGCGCCGCCAACTGAACCCTGCAGCTACACCGTCAGTCGAGCCAAACCAGGTCGGTCTGGAGCTCCAGGGCCATGCGACTTGAACCGCGAAGCAGCTGCGCGAGTTCGGCAGGGGTGAGCACCAGGGCATCACAGCTAAGCGGCAGACGCTCCAGCGGCCAGGAGTGAAGGCGCTGGTGCTGGGGACCATCGGCGGCCTCATCGATCAGCAGCAGATCCAGATCACTACCCACCGACGCGTTGCCAAGGCCGTAGCTGCCGAACACGCCCACACGCCTCAGTCTGGGCCGCAGGCGGCGTTGCTCATCCGCCCAGACCCGAGCCTCCGCAAGAACCTGCTCAGGCCGAGGCCAGCGCAGCAAAGATTGCGTCAACGAGCGCACGGGCATGGCTAAGGGCGTCCTGGCTTTGCAGGCGGCCAAAGTGATCGGTGGGAGCACCTTCTGGAAGGCTATCGGGGTAGCGGGTGGGGATGTAAAAGGCATCGATCACCCTAGTCGATTCTCCAGATCGGACACCGCGGCAGCCACAGGGGGCGGCAAGTCGCGCAGCGAGCGTCCCAGGCCATGGCCCCAGCTCTGCTGGCCGTGGTGCAGATGCAAGGCATTGAGAGCCTTCTCCGCCGCCTGGTGACAGGCGAAACAGGCCCACTCGTGGTGGCCTGCATCGGCACTGAGCTGGGCCTGGGCGAGGTCGGCCTTGGCTTGATGCAACCAGTCGGCCGAGCGGTTCATCGGGTGCTGTTCATCGCGAGCCGTTGATGGGTGCATTCTGAGCGCGCGCCAAGGCGGCGCCACACCAGCAAGCGCAGCGACGGCAAGCGGGTCTACGACCCATCCGTTTCACATGCTCCCGGACGTCGGCATCAAGTCCAGACAGAGATCGATATCCGAACCTGGCTGATACGTCCCCATGGCGCGCGACCCAAACAGCCAAAGAGATTGCGCTTCAGGCTGGGCGCTTAAAAGACAGAGAAGCTGCTGAGCCCGGTGATCTGGAATCCCAGGAATGGATGTGCTTCGGGTGTGCTCTTCCAACGAATCAGTGATCGTCAAGGCTGTTCCTCTGCGATGCGCTGCTTTAAGCGTTGGCGTAATTGTTGGAAGCAGGGCAGGTAGCTATTGATGATTTGCTCGGCAATGGCATCGGCGGTAGCGCTGAAGCGCTGCTGCCAGCGGATGTCTTCTGCCTTCAGCTCACATCACCAGGGGATTGGTGGCTTCCATGGCCTCCCTTTCCAGGATAAGGCTGCCCAAAGGGGAGTCTCCGCGGGGGAGAAAGCCATGGAGGTTCTGCTGAAAGCGGTTCCTCACGGCACTTGCTCCAACGTGATGTCTGTTTTCACCTGTCTGAATTCTGTACAGGCTGTACAGATTCCGGAGCTTGAGGCGTGTCCGCATCCCCACCCGCTGCCACGGGGAGCGCGCCGCTCCTCTGGCGATCAACCGAGCCATTCCTGCGGCAGATCGGCGATGGCCCGAAACTCAGGATCCTTGTGCAGCAGGATGGCACCCACCTGCTGCGCGGCCGCCGCGATACAGGCATCGGCCAACGAGAGGGAATGACGGGCTTTGATGCTGGCGGCTTGCTCGAGCAGGGGCTCAGAGGCCTCCACCCACTGCAGCGGCAGGGCCTTGAGTTGCTCGTAGGCCAGGCGGCCGGCGCGCTCGTCTTCGTCTTTCCAGACGCGGTAAAGCACTTCCATCCGGCTGAGAAAGCAGGCGTAGCAGCGCCCGGGTTGCTCAAGAGATTCTTCAACCCGTCCGGCACCGGCTTCGTCGTCGCGCAGGGTGAGCAGCGCCGATGTGTCGAGCAGGAGAAGCGGTCCCATCTGGAACTCAAGTCGACGCCTGCTCGGCCTACCGCTCGGCTTCGCGATCAGCAAGCAAGCGCTGGCTGGAGCCACCACGTCGGCCCATACCGCGAAAGGCTTTGACCGGCGAGAGATCCACCGGCACCACCCGGATAGAGCCATCGGCTTCAACGATCCATTCCAGCCGCTGGGATGAACCGAGGCAGAAGCGCGCCCGAATCGGAGCAGGGATCACGGTTTGCGCACGGGCGGTGATCGTGCTGCGCATGACCGAGAACGAACCGCGTGAATTACCGAACCTTAGCCGGAATCATTCACAGGATGGGCCGTAGCTGCTGGCGGCGGCGCCAAAGCCCGGACGCCAAAGCGCCGCTTTATGCCCATAAACGCATCAAAAGGGTCAAAAAAGCGCAATGTCGCAGCAGCGCTAGGTTGATACCAGCAACAGCTGCCACTTTGGGTGAGACACCCCGCCGCTCCCGCCGCTCCCGCCGGCCCCAACGCCGCCAACTGTGCTGCCCGGCCCATCCGGAGCAGCGCATTGAGGGCAATGGCAAGAAGTACTTCCTGCACCTGCTCACGCCCGAGCAACTGAAGGCCCGCGGCATGGCCGACAAAAGAGCCAAGCTGGTGATCCAGGCCTATCCGGTGCTGGTGCTGAGCAACGAGTGGCTAGAGGAGCTGTTCTGCCCGGCCTGCAGCACCAGCCGCTGGTGCCATGTGACCAAACACGACCGAGTGGAGCACACGGTGCGCTGGGCGCCGCGGGACCTGTGGGAGCAAGTGGCCCATGTGGATCCTGTGGTGGCCAACCCCACGGTGAGCGAATACACCCGGCGGGAAGCACGGCGCTACCGCAGCAAGCGCAGCGACGGCAAGCGGATCTACGACCCGAGCTGAGCAGCGGTCAGGCCCTTGCCAATCGCCTGGTCGTTTCCATCACGCGGGCATGGCTTCAGAGGAGCTCAATCAGTTCGCCAGCGTCGCTGAGGAGCTGAGCGGCAGCGCGGTCGAAGGTGGCGAAGCGTTCACTACCCAGCTGCCGGCCGCCAAAGGCGATCACACCATCAGCGAAATCGCCCGCTGAGGCCAGCAGCTGAAGACCTGCACCGACCGCCGGGCGATCAGCCATGACCGTGCGACTAGCGATCAGGGCTTCGATCACCGTGGTGCAGTCGGCCGCGGTGAAGCCATAGACCCTCCGCAAAACCCACACCAGCTCACAGAACACCGGAAGGGGAATCGCCACCTGCTCCGCTCGCGACAACAGGGCACTGGCGATCTCGGCCTGCACCGGCTCTTCCTGAACCAGGGCGCGCACCAGCCGCCGCCATCGATCCAGCCCAACTGGCGGCGGCGGCCTGGTTGAGCTCATCAAGCGTGGCGTGATGGCGGGTCCGACCTGCCAGCAGACCAAGGCAGTCGTGAATGGAGCCGGTGGCCTGCTCAGCGTGGAGCTTGAGCCGCCCACCCGGGAGCACCTGCACGTCCAGGCGCTGACCAGGCTTGATGCCCAAATGAGCCAGAAAATCCTTGCGCAAGGTCACTTGACCTTTGCAGGTGACCGTCAGCGTTGTTGCAGCCAAGCCGGTCCGATGCACCCCACCAGGGCAAGGCAGTCCTCCATTGCCGGCGCCATGGCCCCTGAAAATCCGGTCAGCCGAGCCGGAAGCACGATCGGCCTCGCAGTCACCTAGCAAGCACTGGCAGGGGCCACCCCGCTGGCCCATGGCACGAAAGGCCTGCACCGGCGATTGGTCAGTGGGACACACCCGGATAGAGCCATCAGCCTCCACTGTCCACTCCAATCGCTTGGGGGGACCCAGCGCAAAGCGATCCCGGATTGCAGCAGGAATCACGGTCTGCCCGCGACTGTGATAGTGCTGCACATGGAGAGAGCCCCAGCCGGTGAACTACCGAAACCTATCCATAGTCTTCGCGGCTCGTCCTGCCAGGATGCACTCACGCTCTCACCACAGCGTTTGGCAGGGGAACGGAGCCAAGGCGGGATCCAGGGTGAGCAGGATCAGCTGCTCCAGCTCCGCCTGGGCAGCCAACAAACGGTCGAAGGGGTCGCGGTGCGGCAGTGGTTAGCGGCCTGCCTGCACGCCATGGCGCCAGCTCACTGGCAACGGCTGAAAACCTTGTTGCTCAAGGAGCGGCCAACCGGCTTGGAGCAGCACGTCCGCGGTTGGCAAGCGCCCGAGGCGGTGCTTGGTGGCGATTTCCCAGGCGGAGGCTGCACTGACGTAGACGGGCTGGGCTGGGTCCGACAGCACTGCATGCACAGCTGGGGAGAGACGTTCAGGCTCGGCTAACCACCAGAGCAGGGCGTGGGTATCGAGCAGAAAGGCCATCAGATGAGAAAAACCGCCTCGTCGATGGCGTCAAGCTCCTCGATCGGCAAAGGCGCCAGCAGATCATCCGGCGCCGGCAGCAGCAGCTGGCCCTTGAGCACACCCGGCTGGCGCTTGGGCTCGCCTTGCTCAAGGGGAACAAGGCGGCCCAGGGCTTGCCGTCCTTGGCCACCACAATGGTTTCGCCGGCATGGGCGGCATCAATCAGCCGGGAAAACTGAGTCTTGGCCTAGTGAACATTGACCGATCGCACTACCGGGAACGCAAGGCCTGCCAAGGCTAGTCCGGACATGGACTAATAGACGGCCGCTCCAGTTTCTCGATCAGTTCCACGTCGTCGCCGAGGCAGCGGAAGTCGGCATTCATTATGTGGTGCCGGGTCTGATGGAAACGGGCCGTGGCCTGGATGTGCTGTCAGCCATTGGCTGGCGGCTAACGCGCCACCGGGCCTACCGCGGTGCGGCGCAGGGGTTGGGCCAGCAGGGCGGCGTATTGGTCCAGGGTGCTGCGGTTGACGCGCTCCACCTGGAACTCCGCCACCACCTTCTGGCGGGCCGCCTTCCCAAAGCGGCGAGCAAGGTCAGGATTGGCGAGCAACAGGCGGATGGCGAGCTCGATGGCACGGCCATCGCGGAGGGGCACGAGCAAACCACAATCGCCGTGGTCCACCACATCACGGCAGCCGGGCACATCAGTGGTGATGATCGGCCGCTCCATGGCAGCCGCTTCAATCAGGGCGCGGGAGAGGCCTTCCCGCCAGGAGGGCAGCACCACCAGATCCGAGGCGGCATAGAGGGCGCGCATGTCTTCGACATGGCCTAGGCAGCGGATGCGGGGGTTGGTGCGCAGGGCCTGGAGATCGGCTGGGGTGAGGGCACTGCGGTTGCCATCGTCGAGATCGCCAGCCACGAGCAACTCCAGCGGCACAGCATCTGCCCAGAGGGCCTGGCAGGCCTCAAGCACATCCTGCACACCCTTTTCGCGAATCAGGCGCGAGGGGAAGAGCAGCTGCAGGGGATCGCGGAACCGTCCGGCGGAATCGGCAGCCGGCTGAAAATGCTCGATGTCGACGCCCGAACCGCGTATGAGACGGGCCCGGTCGCCGTCGGTGATGCCGAGCTGGATCAGCCGCTCCTGGTCGTCGGCGTTTTGGAACACCACGGTGGCGCGGCGGGCGCTGAACACGGCGCGGTAGAGGGGCTTGAGGGCGCGGCGCAACAGCCTGGTGCGCTTGCGGCGGCCGAGAAACACATGGCCCAGGCCGGTCACGGCATTCACCACTCGGTACACGCGGGCGCCTTTGGCCGCCAGGGTGCCGTAGAGGCAGGCCTTGATCGTGAAGTGATGCACCAGGGCCGGCTGCTCGCGGCGGTAGACGCGCAGCAGATCCACGATGGCCTTGAGCTCAAGCAGGGGATTAATCGAGCGACGCGCCAACATCCAAGGGTGCACCGTGACTCCTTCTGCTTCCAGCATGCAGGTGTAGCTGTCGTGTGGAGCTACGGCGGCTACGGCATAGCCGGCGGCGCGCAGATCGCGAAGCAGCGGCAGACGGAAGTTGTAGAGATACCAGCTGGTGTTGGCCACCAGCAATACGCTCAGATCAGAGTCACTCACTGACTTAATCTCTCGTGGAGTGGTGAGCAAAATGTTAAGGACGGAGAAAAAGCGAACCAATCCGAAAGGGGAATTGCCGATAAACAGCACGCGGATTAATTATGTACCCCACAAGTGCCTTGCGGAAAGTCAGTCTGTAAAGGAGCAAAAAGCTTGCTCCAATTTCATGGATTATGCTAGCTTCTATAAGCTCATCCCTTATAAATAAGGGCAGCAGTGGATACGGGAATGCTCATTGATGAGCTAGGACAAAGGGCGTGCGCTCCACGAGAGCCGAATTCAGGCTGTACATTTTTAATTCATTTGCTATAGGCTTCAACGGGACGAGACCCAACTCGCACAAGGAAGAGAAGGGGTATAATCGAAACAAACTACGTTGTCAATGGCTGCCTAAATAAGAACAGTAAAACCTTTCATGAGCGAAGCCATGCAGATTATACTATCGGTACATAGAAGCTCCGAGGACTTTAGATGAAGACGCCTTGGGCATACCCTTCGGCGGGCCACAACTATAAATCCGATCATCAGAAGCGGAAAATAATTCCAATGAGAAGCACAACTAAAGGGCACCTCGAAAAATCAAAAAGTCACTTGATTCCGACATTATCTTGATTATTATTAGTTGAGCATTTGACGCGACAACGGTGGGCCAGAGAGGCTTCTGGGACGAAGAGCAAAGAGTCACAAAGCTCCAGGATAAAAAGCCGGTTC
>CAMDVN010000090.1 GCA_945877595.1 Cyanobium sp. NIES-981
AGGTGGAGGCTTTCCCCAAGCATCCCTACATGCTCTGGATCCTGGAGCCCCTGATCGGTCGGGGAATCTTTGCGGTGAACGGCGAGGAGTGGGCCCAGCAGCGCCGGCTCCTGGACCAGGCCTTCCAAATGGCCCAGCTGCAGCGGGTCTTGCCTCAGATGGCAGCAGCTTGTCAGGCCAGTTTGGCGCGGCTGGAGGCCCAGGTGGCTGGTGATCTGGTGGCTGGCCGCTCGGTGGATGCCGATGCCGAGATGACCCTGGTGACAGCCGATGTGATCGTGCGAACTATTTTGTCGCGACCGCTGGAGGGGGCGGAAGCGGAGGCGATTTTTGCGGCCTTCACTCGCTACCAGAAGCGCGCTGGTCGGGCGCTGATGCTGCGCTTGCTGCGGCTGCCGCGCCGACGCCTGCAGGGCTACCTGGCCAGGGATGCCGCCCCGATCCGCGCCTGGATTGCCGCTGCCATCGATGCCCGCTTGAACGCCCCCGCTGCCCACACCCCTAGCGACCTGCTGGCGGCTCTGATCGAAGCCCGTGATCCGGAAACTGGTGCCTGCTTCAGCCGCGAGCAGTTGCTCGATCAGGTGTGTGTCCTGTTTTTGGCGGGCCACGAAACCTCCGCCAGTGCCCTGGGCATGGCGGTGTATCTGCTGGGCTGTTTCCCCGAGGTGCAGCAGCGCCTGCGCGCTGAGGTGCTGCAGGTGTTGGGCTCCCGGGCCGGCGCGCCGGATCGACCGTTGGGCTTCGAGGATCTGCGCCAGCTCTCCTACGGGGCCGCCATCTTCAATGAAACCCTGCGGCTATACCCACCCCTAAGTTTTTTCAGTCGCGAGTCTCAGTCCAACACCGAGCTGGCGGGCAGCCGCTGCCCGATGCGGGCCTTGGTGACGATCTCCCCTTGGGTAATCCAGCGCCACGAGCAGCACTGGAGCGAGCCCAATGCCTTTAGGCCTGAGCGCTTCCTGAGTGATGCCAATGCAGACGATCGGCGCTGGGCCCGCGATGCTTTTCTTCCCTACGGCCTGGGCCCGCGCAAGTGCCCGGGAGCGGCGTTTGCCCAGCAGGAAGCCCTGCTGGTGTTGGCCGAGCTGGTGCGCCGCTTTGAGGTGCTGCCCGATCCTGAGCACGAGCCGGAGCTGGTCGCGCGGCTCACCCTGCGCTCCCGCAACGGCATCCGGGTGCGGCTGCGCTTGAGAGCTAGAAGCTGAAGGCCAGGCGGGCGCCCACGCGCACCTGCTCGTTGCCGAGCAGCTGGCCGAGGTCGTAGATGCCGGCGGCATTGGACACGTAGACGTCGAGGGTGGTGGATGCCGAGGCCAGCCAGCGCAACGCCAGGCTGCCGTTTGAGCCGTTTTCGCCGCCGAGATCGGTTGCTACCAGGTTGATTTCCGGGATTAGTTGAAAGCGGCGACCCAGCTGCAGGTTGGCGGCCAGGCCCACGCCCCAACTGGTGCCGTCGCCGTTCAGGGCGAGCTTGGGATTGAGGTGGAAGGCCAGCGTTGGGGATGCCTCCCAGGTGTTCATGGTTTCGAAGAAGAGGTAGCCCTGCTTGCTGCTCTCGTCTTCGTTGCGGCCCAGGGAGATGCGGCCGGCGGCCCAGAGGGGCAACTTCTTACTGGGCCGAAACACCATCGCCTTGCCGCCGAAGCGCAGGTTGAGGTCGCCGTTGCCGGCGTAGGTGTTCACGAAAGAATTGCGGGGCTCGATGCCGTTGAACACGCCAGCCGCCAGCTGGAACTGGAAGTCGTTGGACACTGAGTAGCCGGCGCCGGCAAAGAGATTGCCGCGGCTGTCGCCATTGAGCCATACCTGGGTGGTGCCATCGGCCGGGGTGAGGGCGGTGTTTACGCTGAGGCCACCGAGGGCGAGGGAGGCCTGGCGGGGTGTGTAGCGGGGGCTGGGGGAATCGGGCGCACCGGGATTCCAGGCGAAGCGGGCGCTGAGCATGGGCTCAGACGGAGCGCTGGGCAGGGCCAGGATGGCGGTGGCTGGGCTGAGGCCAAAGCCGTTGGTGATGCTGGCTTCTAGGCCGATGCGGGGGTTGACGGCGATGTTGGCGCCAACCGAGAGCACCGGCACCTGCGAATACACCAGATTGCCATCGAAGGCGTTGTTGCCCGGGCCGAGGGGCAGCATCGCCGAACCGAAGAGCTGCACCTGGTTGCCGATGCGGTAGCTGGCGCCCACCCCCAGGTTGATGTTTGTACCGTAAAACTCACCGCCACCGCCCTGGTCGGCCCCCTGACTGCCCGGCAGGAAGCTCACTGCTGGCACAAAGGAGAGCTGCAGGTTGCGGTTGGTCTGCCAGGAGAGGGGCAAGGAGAGGGCACCCACCCAGTTGCGGGTGAATACGGCCTGGCCGGAGTCGTTGAAGATGTTGGGCGTGCCGGCGTCATCGCAGCTCACGGTGCCGCCGCAGCCGCTGCCAACGGTGAAGAGCTCGAGGGCGCCTTCGGCGACGAGGACCCAGCTGCCGGCGCCCTCGCCCTGGCCCGCAAGTCGGGCCCGCAGGCTGCCGCCGTAGACGGTCCAGAGGTTGGCGGGCTGGGAGGGCCGGCTGGGGATGGGCGCGAAGAGGGGGTCGTCGGCGTAGGTGTAATAGGCGGAGGCCATCAGGGCCGGGGTGAGGCCGTAGTCGGCGCGGAAGCCGTAGTTCTGGTTGCCGGAGCCGCCTGCCTCGCCGCCGTCGCCGGGGCTCACCTGCTGAAAGCTGAGCTGGCCCATGGCCTCGGGCACCAGGGCCGTGGTGGGCAGCTGGCCCAGGCGCAGCAGGGGCAGGTAGTCGTCCCAGCCGGGCATCTGGCTGCTGAGCAACTCCTGCACCTCGGCCAGGTTTCGGGGCGACGGCGGGGGCTCGATATCAGTCGGTGGGGGAATCACCTCTGCGGTTGGCACCGGTTGCCAGGGCAGGGGGGAGGCAGAGGGCAGGGTATCGCTGGGAGAAACGGGCTCCCAGCCAGGCGGTTGGGCGCCAACGGTGGCTGCGGGCACTGCCCAGAGCTGTGGGGATGCCGGCGATGCCGGCTGGGGTTGGGCGGGCTGCCAGTCCAGGGCGAGGGATGGGTGAGGCAGCGCCATCAAGGCGAGGAGCCAGCGGCGGGAGATGGGCACGCTGGGCCTCAAGTATCAAGCCAGTGCAGGAAACGGCGCCGCAGCTGGGTGGTTTGATCTCCCCATGTTTGGGTTGGGGCGGGGGTGCTGGCTTCTTTTTCTGTTTCGGCGTCGGTGTCGGCGTAATAGGCGTAGGCGCTGCGGGTGTCGTAGCCGCCATACCCATACCCATACCCATACCCATACCCATATTTTGATTGGGTGCCATAGCCGTAGGCGGTGTTGGTGTCGCCGTCATCCTTGATGGCGTTGGTGACCACACCGAGCAGCTGGGCACCGGCGCTGCGGATGCGGGCGATGGCTTCCTTGGGCAGGCCGCGATCCACCCGCCCCAGGCTCACCAGCAGCATCAGGCCGTCGATCTGTTCTGCTACCAGGGCGGCGTCGGCGAGCCCGAGCACGGGGGGGGTGTCGTAGAGGATGAGATCAAAATCGCCACTGGAGGCCAGGTCGTTCACGAGCTGGTGCATGCGGGCTGAACTGAGCAGACGGGTGGGATCGGGAGGCCGGCGGCCGGCGGTGAGCACGCTCCAGCCCTCGTAGCCCAGCACCGGCTGGACCACCTGGCGCCAGTCGAGGTGGTCTTCGGTGAGCAGGTTGGAGAGGCCGGTGAGGTTGTTCACCCCTAGGCGATGGTGCATCTGGGGTTTGCGCAGGTCGGCATCCACCAGCAGCACCCGTTGGCCCATCTCGGCGATGGTTTTGGCCAGCAGCACATTGGTGAGGCTCTTGCCTTCGGCGGGCAGGGAGCTGGTGAGGGCCACCGAGCGCAGGGGGCGGTCGGAATTGAGAAAGCGCAGGGAGGTGTAGAGGTTGCGCAGGGCTTCCTGGTAGAAGAAACGCTGGTATCCAGACAAGCTGGCCGGGCCGGTTCCGGGCATCACCGAGGCATCCAGCTCCTGCAGCAGGAAACGCTTGTCTTCCCGCACGCCTTTGAAGAAGGCCACGTGGGGGATGTGGCCCAGCAGGGGCTGGCCAAGGTCGTCTTTGACCTCCATTGGGCTGTGGAATACGTGGTCGAGCCGGTCGCGCAGCAGGCCGGCCCCGGCCCCGGCCACCACACCCAGCACCACACCCAGGGCGAGGTTGCGGGGCACCGAGGGCTTCACCGGGTTGGGATTGATCTCCGGGGGGGCGATCAGCTTCCAGGGCACGGTGCGCTGGGCGATCTCGAGCTGGAAGTTTTCGCGGGTTTTGATGAAGCCGGCCAGGTTCTCCTGGGCGATCTTCAGTTTCTGCTGGAGGGCTTCGTATTGCTTGATCAGTCCTGGTTGTTGCTGGAAGCGGCCCCCCAGCTGGGCCAACTGGCGCTGGGCGGTGGCGAGGCGGTTGGCATTGAGCGAGAGGGCCGCATCCACGGCCTCGAGCTGGTTGCTGCGCAACAGGGGTAGCAGGGCGTTGCGGCGCGCAGTGAGGCCGCGCACCATTGAGGAGCTGGCACTGAAGCGGGAGCGGGTTTCGGCCAGCTGCTGCTCCACCTTGGTGAGCTCCTGCAGCAGGATCTGGTTGGTGCCGGTCACCGAAAGGCCTTGGTTGGAGTTTCCAGCGCCGCTGGTGCTGGGGCCGGTGCCGATGGCCTCTTCGAAGCTACGGGCGGTGAGAGTGCCGGCCTCGATGCCCTGGCGCACGCTCTGGAGGCGCCCCCGCTCTGCCTGCAGGTTGGCAAGCTGCTCTTCGAGGCTGCCGATCTGGGTTTTGAGCTCGCCCCCCTCGGTGATCGGCTCCAGCAGGCTTTGGCGCTGGCGGAAGGTGGCCAGCTCGCTTTGCAGCTCTGCGGTGCGCGCTTCCAGGGCTGGAGCCTGCTGGTTGAGAAAGCGGATGCCATCGGCCAGGCGCTGTTGGCGCTGGTTGAGGGCGGCCTGCAGATAGGTGCTGCTGAGGTTCTCGAGCAGGCGCTTGTCCTCCTGGGGGTCGCGGCCGGTGAGCTCCACGGTGAGCACCCCTTCGGCCTTCTCCTGGCGGCTACCGCCGCTGGCGATGCTGATCCGGTCGGCGAGCTTGGAGCTGGTGGTGCCAAAGCGGCGCGCAATCGGCGCCAGCATGGACGGGCTCTTGAGCAGCTCGATCAGGGTGGGGATGTCGGAGCTGGTGGTGTTGCGGGCCAGCTCGGCAAACATCGTGTTGTTGAGGGCTTCGGCGCCGCCGGCTGTGCCCTTGTTGTCGTCGCTGATCGGATCGCTGATCAGCAGCTGGAAGCCCCCCTCGTAGACGGGGCGAAACAGGCGCTGGTAGCCGGTGATCAGGGCGGCCAAGGCCACCACCATGCCGGCGGTGAGGGCCACGAGCTTGCGGCGCCGTTTCAGGGCTCGCCACAGCTCGGAGAGATCGATGCTGTCGTCTTCTGCAGCCAGGCTGCGGCTACCCAGTTCACTCACTTGCACCACTTGCACAGCTGGATCAGCTAGGGGCGAGGGGCTCGTGCCGGGACGGGCGATCAGATTCGACAAGTGATCAGCAATGTCCTGTTCTTTAACTTTAATCCCCGAGCTTGAAGGGCGCCTCAGCTATGGGACACTTGCGCCAATTGATTCATTTCTGTGCATCTGGCGCGGCATCTTCGCCATCCGGCACGCCTGCTGGGCTTGATGGCGGCGGGCACCCTTGCGTGGGCCACCACCCCGGCGCTTCTGGCGGCCCCTGCGGCGACCGGCCAACCGATCGCCCGTCCACTGGGTACACCGGCCGCACTGAGTGATGACAGCTATTTACTGGGCCCCGGTGATTTGCTGGATCTGAAGCTGTTTGATGCTCCAGAACTCTCGGGCAACCTGGATGTTCTTAACGACGGCACGGTGTCGCTGCCCCTGATCGGCAGCGTGCGGCTCACCGGGCTGAGTTTGTCCCAGGCCAGCCTGTGGTTGACCTCGCTGTATCGCAAGCAATTGCTGCGCCCGGAGCTGCAGCTGCGGGTGGTGAAGCCCCGGCCGATCCGTGTGGCACTAGTGGGAGAAGTGGAGCGCCCAGGGCTGTATTCCCTCACCACCAGTGAAACCACCCAGACGGAAGGGGGCCCCAGCCTCACGGTGAGCGGTTTGCCCACGGTGGTGGATGCGATTCAGAAGGCCGGAGGGATTACGCAGCTGGCCGACCTACGGCAGGTGGTGCTGCAGCGCCGAATGCCTGGCGATCCCCCCGCCTACAAGCAGGCGCGGTTGGATCTGATGGCGTTGTTGTTGGAGGGCGACCAGCAACAGAACCCGTTCCTTTTTGACGGTGACACGATCCGCATCACCAAATCCAGCGAGCCAGCCGCGGAGGCGGTGGAGTTGGCGGCGGCCAACCTGTCGCCCCAGGAGATCCGGGTGAACGTGATCGGCGAGGTGCTGAAGCCGGGCACGGTGGCGCTGCAGGCCAATACCCCCCTGGTGCAGGCGGTGTTGGCGGCTGGTGGCCCCCAGGCCTGGCGAGCCAGCACCGGCAATGTGGAGCTGGTGCGGATCAATCGCAACGGCACGGCCACCCGGCAGCGGTTTGCCCTGAATCTGAGCCAGGGGGCCTCGAACATCAAGAACCCGCCCCTGCGTGATGGCGACACGGTGGTGGTGAACCGCAGCGGCATGGCGGTGGCCAGCGACGCGATCGGGGCGGTGAGCACCCCACTCACGGGCTTGGTGAACGTCTTGGCCCTGGTTGACTTGATCAACAAGAACTGATGCCAGCACCTGGGAAGAGCCGGTTTCGTTTGGATTGGGTGCTGGTGCAGGAGCTGGCGGTGGGCCCCGCACCCCGGGCTGAGCGCCATCTTGAGCGCCTGGTTGCGGAGGGGGTGAGGGCTGTGCTGAGCCTCTGCAGCGAAGCGGAGGCCCCGCCACCCCCGGGCCTGGAGACACGATTTGAGTGCCGGCGCCTGGTGCTGCCCGATCACCGAGTGGAGCGGTTGCCGGAGTTGGCGGAGCTGGAGCAGGCCCTGGCTGCCTTGGCTGAGCTGCGGGCCACGGGGCCGGTGTATGTGCATTGCGTGGCGGCGATGGAGCGCTCGCCGTTGGTGTGCCTGGCCTGGCTGGTGCGCCGTCAGGGTCTTACACCCCAGAGGGCTCTCGACTACCTAATGCAGGTGCATCCTGGTACCAATCCGCTGCCAGGGCAGCTGGCCCTGCTGGCACGGCTCTGAAAGGGCCAGTCGAATGCCTCGCTTGACGGTGTGAAGAAGTTTATGCGTAATTACTTCGATTTTTTAATTGTGTTTTGCGTAAGCATTACTTGGCCAGTAGTAGCTTTTTGCTTAACTTATTGAGGGCACCTCGAATAATTGGCACTTTACAGATTTTTGGTGGACATAAAAATGCCGCCAAGGAGGCGGCTGCGCAAGAAAATATTATATCGACTATTGACGAGTTACCCTGAACCGTGGCACTTCTATGAGTGACTCATGCAACCACTGC
>CAMDVN010000091.1 GCA_945877595.1 Cyanobium sp. NIES-981
TCGGTCTCAGCCAGGGCTGGGTCTGGGGTGTCGCTCATCGCTGCGCCCGGGTCGCCGTCATAAACCGTTTCATCACCTTGCCACGGCCGCCATATTCAGCGCGAATCTGTTGTTGGCAGCAGGCGATGGCGAAGCTGTCGGCCTGGGGGGACCCGAGCGGGCCGACGCCATGCAGCTGGAGCAGGTTGGTGACTTGGCAAAAATCTGGCCGGTCCTCGTAGATGCGGCAGTTCCGGCGACCGGTGTCGAAGTGCACGCACCATCCGTCTGCTCCAACCAGCTCCCGGTAGCGCTGCTGCTGCTCGGGTTGGAGGGTATCGATGGCGTCTTGGCGGAGGGCCGGATCGAGTCGGCAGCAGGCTCCACAGCCGCTGATGCACTGCCAGTGCTGCTCAGATGCCAAATGGGTTCCTCCGCGGGGTGATGGGGGTGTGGAGCAGCCAGTTTGGGGTTCGGGGTGCAGCAGGCCAAGCGTGACAAGCCATCACAGACCCCGATCAAGATTGATTGTGCTGCTCCACCTACTTCTAAGCTCAACTCCGGTGCAGCCTCGGTTGCTGCAGCAAAAGCCTAGGTTTTGCTGCAGTCTTTGCTGATGGCCCCTGCTGGTGCAGAGGCGCTATCCGTTGAATCGTGTGACGTCAGGGATGCCCATTCAGGCTCTCTTCAGTTGCGCGTCATCCGGCTCCCAAACCCAGTCCCAAATCCATTTCTGCCTCCATGGATTTCCATCTCATTGCCAATTTTGCGGCTCTAGCGCTGATCACCCTGGCTGGTCCAGCCGTGATCTTTATTCTGTTTTACCGTCGCGGCGCCCTCTAGCTGGAATCTGGTCACTCAGGAGGCCAGTCCTAGGGCCATGGCCGCTTCCCGCATGAGGGTTCTGACGTAGGGGTGATTGTGGCGAGGGTCTAGGGGCCCAGCGGGTTTCGATTCACTGTCCACCTTGAGGTTCCGCAGCTTGAGATCGCTCAGCTGTTCGACCAACTCTTCCCCCGCGGCGTTGCGCACCACCAACTGGTCCCCATCGCGCCGGCACCAGTAGGTACGGGCGTGCCGTTGCAACACCACCTCGCCGGAGTCTTCAGCAGCAGCCCGCAGACCTACCAGCTCAAGCTGGAGCCGTTCTTCGCCCTGCCAGCGGTCGAGGCGCAGGCGGTAGGCCACATCGATCTGGGCTGGTAATTCGGTTTCGCCTTGCCATCGCCAGCCCATGGCTCTCAGCCTGGCGCCTCCTTGGCTAAGCAGCAGCTGGAGGTGTCCCCCCCGCAGCAGCTTTTGCTCGTGCACGGTGCAATTTCGGCTCCAGAACACGGGTGCGGCATGGGCTATCCCAAACGGCTCAAGCCGCTGGAGTTGGTGCCAAAACGATCGATCAATCCGCCCAAGTTCCAGCAGCGCTTCGGGCTCGATCGACACACCAGCGCCCTGGCGTTGCAGCCAGGTTGCCGCCAAGGTGTTGAGCTTGGCGTGGAGGGCAGCCACCTGCTCAGCCTTCACCGTGAAACCACCCGCTGCTGGATGGCCGCCAAAACGCTGCAGCAGCGATGCGCAGTGCTGAAGCGCCGCATCGACCGCAAAGCCCTTCGGTGCCCGCACCGAGGCGCGCAGCTGGCCTTGACCCTCGCCGGCCAGCAGCGCGGCGGGTCGGCCAAAGCGCTCGACCAGCCGGGCGGCCACAATGCCGATCACACCGTGGTGCCAGTGGGTCTGGGCCAACAACAGGAAGGGGGGGCGCAGGGGGCCGTCGGCATCCAGCAGGGCCAGGGCTTCGGCCTCAATGGCATCACAGAGTTCGCGGCGTTGACGGTTGAGGGTTTCGCATTGACGAGCCAGCTCCATGGCGCGGGCGGGATCGCTGGTGGTGAGGAGCTCCACCACCAGCTGGGGATCACCCAGTCGTCCCACGGCATTGATGCGGGGAGCGAGCTGGAACCCCACCGCCTGGGCGTCGACTTGGTCGTCGTCGAGCCCCGAGAGCTGCTGCAGGGCCTGCAGGCCTGGCAGGGCACTGTGGCCAAGTCGAGGCAGACCATCACAGAGCCAACGCCGGTTGACCCCCTGCAACGGCGCCATGTCGGCAATGGTGCCGATGCAAAACAGATTGAGGGCGATATCGAGGCCGCTCTGGTCTGCGAAGGCGCGGCACAAGCCGGCCGCCAGTACGTAGGCCAGACCCACGCCGGCCAGGCCGCGAAACGGTGAGCCCTCGGGGGTGAGAGCGGGGTGAAGCAGGGCGGCATGGGGGGGCATCACCGCCGGCACGGTGTGGTGGTCGGTGAGGATCACCTCCACCTGGAGGGCTTCTGCCCGATCCAGGGCCGCCGCTGCGCTGATGCCGTTGTCGACGGTGACCAGCAGGGCGATACCGGCGCCGGCGAGCTGCTCCACCATGGCCACATTGAGCCCGTAGCCGTCGTCCATGCGGCTGGGGATGGCGGCGACGGGCCTGGCTCCAAGCCGCTGCAGCACGCCCATCAACAAGGCGGTGCTCGTCATGCCATCGGCGTCGTAGTCGCCGCAGATCGCGACAGGCTCCTGGCCCTGGCAAGCACGCACCAGCCGTTGGACGGCCTTGTCGAGATCCGCAAAATGGGCTTCAGGCTCGGGGGCCTGGGGCGGTTCGAGCAGGTCCATGAGCTGCTCCAGGCTGGTGTGTCCGCGGCGCAGCAACACCGTGAGCAATTCCTCTGGCAAGCCCGTGCCTTGAATGAGCTCGGTGTGCTGACTGGGCTTCAGTGGCGGCAGTGCCTGGGGCAATTGCCAGCGTTGCTCGGCGATCGGTGGGAGCAACAGGGCAGCACAACGCCACTTCATTCTGCGTTGGCCCGTGCCAGCCTGGATCCAAGTGGCCGTGGCCGAATGCCTCTGCAGGCACTGCTTTGGGATGTGGACGGCACGTTGGCCGAAACCGAGCGCGACGGCCATCGCCTTGCCTTCAACCGGGCCTTTGCCGAGGCCGGTGTGGACATCCATTGGGATGCCCACGCTTATGGCCAGTGGCTGGCCATCAGCGGCGGCCGCGAACGGATCTCCGCCCAGCTGAGGGCGCTGGAGGGCGTCAACCCAGAGCCGGCACGGGTGGAGGCGCTTCAGGCAGCCAAGCAGGCCCATTACTGCGCCTTGGTGGAGACAGGGGAGCTGCGCCTGCGCCCAGGGGTGGCGTCCCTCATCGCCGAGGCCCAGGGGGCGGGGCTGGTCCAGGTGATCGTGACCACCAGCGGTCGCGGGGCCGTCGCCGCTTTGGTCGATCACGTGCTGGGGCCGTTGCACGACGCTTTTGCCTTCTGGATCTGTGGCGACGACGTGCAGTGCAAGAAACCCGACCCAGAGGCCTACCGCATGGCCACAGAAAGGCTGGGTATGCATCCGGACAGCCTGTTGGTGATTGAAGACTCCCCACAGGGGCTGGCGGCCAGCCTTGGGGCGGGGTTGTCGTGCCTCCTCACCCTCAGCCACTACAGCCGCGATCTGCCTGCGGCAGCGTTGGCCGGAGCCAGCGCTGTGGTCGACCAGCTCGGGCCGGGCACCACAATCTTGAGCGGCCCGCCTTGTCAGGTCGGTCAGATCACGGTGTCCTATCTACAGGGGCTGCTCCAGCGGGCCTGATCAAGCCTGCAGATCTTGGTGTTATGACCCGTTTACCGCTGCAGGGAACTCGCTACAGCCGCCTCCAAGACGGCCTGGCTCGCCTGTTGCTGGCCGGCCTGGTGGGCTCTTGGCGCAACCGCAGCCTGCAACTGTTGGCCCTACTGCTTGGGTTCTACATCGGTGCCAACCTCACCACCTACGTGAATGCCGAGATCCCCGGCGGTCGCCCGATGGCCGTGGTGGTCATGGTGGTGGTGGTCGAGGTGCTGATCCGCCTGCGCAGTCGACTGGTGAGCACTCGCCCCTCCCTGGGCTGGATGCTCTGCGACAACCTGCGCATCGGCGCGGTCTATTCGGTGGTTCTTGAGGCGTTCAAGCTGGGCACCTGAGCCTGTCTCCAACGCTTGTGCCGCTAGAACCCGCTGAAGCCCACCGCCGCCTGCTGCAGAATCTCGGCGAATCTGACCCACTGGTCTGGCAGCAGCGTTGGCGGCAAAGGCTCGCAGGGTGCGTGGTCCCGGAGCTGATCGACGCCAGTTTGCTCTGGGGATTGGCCTTGCCGCTGCTGAGCTGGCTGGAGCTGCGGCGGGCAACCACCCCCCAGGGCCCCAGGGGGTTCCCGGTGGTGGCACTGAATGGTCCGGTGGGATCGGGTAAAAGCTCCCTGGCCAAGGTGCTGCAGGCCCTGGCCCCGGCGATTGGCTGCCGCCTGGCGGTCGCCTCGATTGATGACGCTTACCTGGACTGGGATGCCCGTTGTGCCGCGATGGCCGGCAATCCGTTTGGCGTCAACCGGGTGCCGCCTGGCAGTCACGACCCAGACCTACTGGTTGAGGCCATCGACGCGTGGCGTTTGGGGGCGGCATTGCGATTGCCACGGTTTGACAAGACCCTGCGAGGAGGAGACGGCGACCGAGCTGGCTGGAGCTCAGGCCCGGCCGATGCCCTGCTGCTGGAGGGCTGGATGGTGGGCTGCAGCCCCGTTGGTGACGAGGCCCTCAGCACCTGGATCAGCCAACAACGCTTGCTTGGAGCGTTCAGCAGCGAGGAGCTCAACTGGCTGCCGCACTGGAACCAAAACTTGCGCGCCTATGGACCGCTTTGGGATCGTTGCACCAGCCTGTGGCTGCTCCAACCAACCCGCTCAGAGCTGGTGCGGCGCTGGCGATTCCAAGCGGAGGCCAAACAACGGCGCCATCAGATCGGCTTGCTAGCGATCGACAAGAAGGGGAGCGCCTTGGTCAGCCAGCAGGTCGATGCAGCATCAAGCCAACAGGGCGATGGCGAAGCGTGCCTAAGCCAAACCTGGCTCTCCCCAAGGGCGCTCGATGGCCTGGTGCGGGCAACCCAGGCCTCATTGCCTGCCCAGCTCTACCAACACGGCCTTGTGGGACGGGCAATCGGTGTGGCGTGCCTCGACGCCCAGCGTCGCTGCCGCTGGGCCGGACCAGGCGGTGATCAGTCTTCGGTCTCGTCTTCGCTGATGGGATAGACGAAGCCTTGGGCCCGACCGCTCAGGACAGCTTTGCCGATGGAGAGGGCCTTCTGGGCTGCAACCGAAGCTTTGGCCTTCCAGTGGGCATGGCGTTGATTGCGCTTGCCTTGCGAAGTTTTCTTCTTGGGAACAGCCATCCCGCTACCACTCGTACCAAACAACAATCTTCTGCTGTCAACTGGCCTTTCGTCAAATCGCTAAGCTGCTGGCAAAGCAGAAACTCTGTGGGCGCAAGCCTTCCTGAAGCCAAATCCCCCGGGGCTTCCGCCGCCACGATGGTTGTCTCCACCGCCAACACGGCCCCCGCCAACACTGCCATCGCCAACACTGGCCCCGACATCACTGGCCCAGGCAGCAAGACGTTGGCAACAACCTTGCCTGCGGCCCAAACTGCCGAGAGCAAGTCTGTTGCCCAGAGCGAAGCCGGGTCGCCGAGCAAACCAGCCGGGGCGCCGAGTAAACCAGCCACGCTGCCCAGCAAACCAGCCACTCCCCCGTCCTACAGCCAGCTTTTGACGGATTTGCGTGGGGGCAAAGTCAAGGAGCTGGAGCTTTCACCCGTTCGACGCGAGGTCACGGTTGCGTTTCGCGATGGCACCCGCGCGCAGGTGAATGTGTTCAGCAACGACCAGCTGTTGCTACGAACCGCCGAGCAGGCCCGGGTGCCCCTCACCGTTCGCGATGAACGTCAAGACGGCGCCTTGGCCTCGGTCGCCACCAATGGCCTGCTGGTGCTGTTTTTGCTGCTCGGGCTGGGCCTGATATTGCGCCGTTCGGCTCAGGTGGCCAACAAGGCCTTGGGTTTTGGCCGCGCCCAGGCCCGCATCCAAGCCGATGGCGACAACCCGGTGCGCTTCGAGGATGTGGCCGGCATCGCCGAGGCCAAAGAGGAACTTCAGGAGGTGGTGACCTTCCTGAAATCCCCTGAACGGTTTACGGCCGTTGGGGCCAAGATCCCGAAAGGGGTGCTGTTGGTGGGACCGCCGGGCACGGGCAAAACTCTGCTGGCGCGCGCGATCGCTGGGGAGGCGGGAGTGCCGTTTTTCTCGATGGCCGCCTCTGAATTCGTCGAGATGTTTGTGGGCGTGGGGGCCAGCCGGGTACGGGACCTCTTCCGTAAGGCCAAGGCCAAGGCTCCTTGCATCATTTTCATCGATGAAATCGACGCGGTGGGTCGCCAGAGGGGAGCGGGCATTGGCGGTGGCAACGATGAGCGGGAGCAGACCCTCAACCAGTTGCTCACCGAAATGGATGGCTTTGAAGACAACTCCGGGGTGATTCTGTTGGGGGCGACCAACCGGCCCGACGTGCTGGATTCGGCCCTAATGCGGCCAGGCCGCTTTGATCGACGCATCACGGTCGACCTACCTGATCGCCCTGGCCGCGAAGAGATCCTTTCGGTCCATGCCCGCAGCAGGCCACTGGCCGACACCGTCGATCTGGCGGATTGGGCCATCCGTACCCCAGGTTTTTCAGGTGCCGACCTCGCCAACCTGCTCAATGAAGCCGCAATCCTTACGGCCCGTCGCAACCAGCAGCAGATTGACGATGCTGCCCTCGGCGATGCCCTCGAGCGAATCACCATGGGCCTCACCGCAGCCCCTCTCCAAGACAGCGCCAAGAAGCGTCTCATCGCCTACCACGAAATCGGCCACGCCCTGGCGACCACCCTCCTACCAGCAGCCGACAAACTCGACAAAGTGACCTTGCTGCCCCGTGCCGGCGGGGTTGGTGGCTTTGCCCGCACCATGCCCGATGACGACATCCTTGATTCTGGCTTGATCAGTCGGGCCTATCTCCAGGCCAGGCTCGTGGTGGCGCTGGCTGGTCGAGCTGCCGAGATTGTGGTGTTTGGGCCCAGTGAGGTGACCCAGGGGGCCGCCAGTGACCTTGATCTGGTGGCCAGAATCAGCCGCGAGATGGTCACGCGCTACGGCTTTTCAAGTTTGGGTCCGGTGGCCTTTGATGCCGATGGCGGCGAGGTCTTCCTTGGCCGTGATTGGCTGCGAAGTGAGACTCCCTATTCGCGCCAAACCGGTAACCGGATTGATGCCCAGGTGAGGGCCCTCGCCCAGCAATCCCTCGAGCGGGCTGTGGCCCTGTTGAAACCCCGTCGAAACCTGATGGATGCCCTTGTAGAGCACCTGATCCGTGATGAGACGATCGAGGGTGAGCGGTTTCGTGCCGTGGTCCAAGCCCATGAAACGGCAGAGAACCGTCCTGTTCAGCCCAGTTCAGCCTTGCAACCGGCGTA
>CAMDVN010000092.1 GCA_945877595.1 Cyanobium sp. NIES-981
CCTGCTCTGATCCCTGCAGCCTGCGCTGCCCCGGCCAGCGCATCCCTGGCTGGGGGCTGGCAACAGCTCAGCAGCACTGCCCTGGCGCCGATGGCCACTCCCGATCCGGCTGTGCTGGCCGAGCTGACGGCCCAGTGCCGCAGCAGCAGCCGGCCCCAGGGGGTGATTTTCCTGGGCCAGGCCCAGCTGCAGGACGGAGGCACCCCTGAACCACCGCCGTCCGGGGGTGTCAGCTCAGTGCAGGCCCTGGCGCCACTCATCAGTGCCATCGCAGGCGACGGGGTGGTGGTGATTGCGCTGGACCTGCGCCTGCTCAGCCCCCTGCCGCCCTGATCTCTCGCGTCCACATCTCTCTCCTTCTGCACTGATCGCCGTGGCCACCAGCACCGAAACCCGTACGTCTCCCCGCGCGCTGCCCCAGCCCACCGATCTGCTGCTGGTGCAGCGCGGCAGCACGCCTTATCGGGCTACTGCCGACGAGGTCAAGGCGTTCATGCTCAGCCCCGCCACGGCAGTGGCGATCGGGGCGATCAAGCCCGGCACCAACCTCTCGGGGGATGCAGACGGCACCCTCCATGCCTCCATCCCCGGTGCCCTCGCCTACCGGGGCGCGATCGACCCCACCACCACCGAGGCCCCGGCTGCCGCTGCAGTCGGGGATGTGTACCTGGCCAGCAGCTCCGGCCCTGCAATGGCGAGCTGGAGCGGCATCGCCGGAGCGGAGATCGCCCAAGGGGATCTCCTGCTGTTTGACGGCAGCAACTGGAGTGCCAACGCCGCCCTGGGACCCGATGGTGCCGGCGTGATCCGCATCCAGGTGGCCGCGCCGCTGGCCGTCGATGAGAGCGACCCGGCTCAACCGCTGCTCAGCGTTGAGCCCGCAACCACCGCCGCTGCCGGCGTGGTGCAGCTGGCCGACCCGTTGGCGCTGGCGGACGGCACCCACGGGCGTGTGGTGGACGCGGCCCAGTTGCAGGCGGCGCTGGCCACCGCCCAGCCGGCCGGCGACTACATGCCTCTGGACCTGAGCACCCTGCCGGCCCTGCCCTGATCGCCGCCGCTGATGACCCTCCAACCAGGCGACCTGCTGGTAATCACACGCCCCGCCGGGCCCCAGGCCGGCACCTACCAGTTGTCGGCAGCGGCGTTTACAGACTTCCTGAGCCCGCCGCCGGTGCTGGGAATCACCGGCCTGCTCTGGTCGAGCGTGCGCTCTGCGGCGGACAACAGCTGGCAGGCGATCTGCTGGTCCCCGGAACTGCGCCTGTACGCCTGCGTCGCCAACAGCGGCAGCGGCAATCGGGTGATGACCTCCAGCGATGGCATCCGCTGGACAGCCGGTCCGGCTGCTACGGATCAGAACTGGGTGGCGCTCTGCTGGGCCGCTGCGCTGGGGCTGTTCGTGGCTGTCAGCGACAGCGGCACAGGCCAGCGGGTGATGACCTCACCGGATGGCCGCAGCTGGACCCTGCGCCAGACGCCGGCCGACAACAACTGGACCTCGATCTGCTGGGCACCCGAGCTGGGCCTGCTGGTGGCCGTAGCCAGCACCGGCACAGGCAACCGGGTGATGACCAGCCCGGATGGCGTCACCTGGACGGCCGGCCCGGCTGCCGCGGAACAGGAGTGGCGCTCCACCTGCTGGGCACCGCAGCTTGGGCTGCTGGTGGCGGTGAGCAGCAACGGAATCGGGCAGCGGGTCATGACCTCCAGCGATGGCCGCACCTGGACGATGCGGACAGCCGCCGCCGCCAACAGCTGGACAGCGATCTGCTGGGCGGCGGAGCTGGGCCTGCTGGTGGCGGTGAGCAGCAGCGGCCGGGGCAACCGTGTCATGACCTCCCCGGATGGCATCAGCTGGAGCACCCGCAGTTCGGCGGCAGACAACGCCTGGACCTCCCTCTGCTGGTCGCCGCAGCGTGAGCTGTTGGTGGCGGTGAGCAGCAGCGGCACCGGCACCCGGATCATGACCAGCTCAGACGGCCTCAACTGGACGGTGCGCAGCTCCCCAGCTGATCTGGGCTGGCGCTCGCTTTGTTGGTCGCACCAGCGGCGTCAGTTCGCGGCGGTGAGCAACAGCGGCGCTGGCAGCCGGGTGAGGGTGAGCCCCTGACCCATGCCCGACACCACGACACCCCTGCCAGCGATTGGCTCGCGCTGCTGGCGGGATCGGATCAGCCCAGAGACCGGGGCCACAGTGCTCAACCTGGCGGCAGACAGCAGTGACGCCGATCCGATGGTGGAGCTGGCCTACGACGAGGGCAGCAGCGGCTGGTGGCCGCTTTCCACGCTGGTGTTTGAGCAGAGCTGAGTGAAGGGGCCTTAGCCCCCACCTGCCAGCTGCTGGCGCAGGGCGGCGATGGCCTTCTTCTGGGCCCGCTGCACCGACATGGCGCTGATCTGGAGCCGCTCGGCTGCAGCGCGGAGCGACAGGCCCTCCAGGATCGTGAGCCGCAGGGCCGTGGCCTGGGCGGCGGGCAGCTGCTCGACCAGCTGCTCCAGCGCCAGCTGCTGCTCGGCCCAGTTGGAAGCTGGCTCGGGCTCAGGGGAAGCCAGCTGATCAAGCAGGCACGGCTCGCCATCAGCGCTGGCATCGAGGCTGGAGTGGCCGAGCGGCCAGGTGCCCTTCTCGTGCTCACGGCGGGAGATGCGCACCAGGCGCACCCGATCGCGCAGGTGATGCTGCAGCGCCCCGCTGATGCAGCGGCGCAGATAGGGCCCAGCAGGCTCGCCCACTCTGCAGCGGAGGGCGGAGCGAACCAGGGCCTCACGGGCCACCTGGATCAGATCCTCCCGCTCCACCAGAGGGAACAGGCGACGAGCTGTGGCTGAGGCAATGGCATCGGCCAGGGGCAGGTGCTCCAGCACCAGGGCATCACGGACCTGGAGGGCAGAACGGCTAAGAGCCGGGGACTGCTGCTGGCGGCAAGCAGGGGAAGCGGGGGAAGCCATCTTGGAGACGGCGAAGAACCCCACCCCCACAGGCCGGCCGCAGCGCCGCGACAAGGACGCCCGACGCAGGAGGGCGCATGGCCCGATCCTTGACGCGACGTGAGGACCGGCCGAGGGATGCGGTGGGTGCGCGCCGGACCGGGGGCAATTCCCTCGCCCCGCTGACGGCAAAGGCATACGGCCGCTCTACACTTGGACCTCGTTGATATCGCGGTAGCTAAGCCCATGGCTTCTGCCGCAACCGGGCTCTGTCAGAAGGCCACGAGGATGAACGGATCGACTTTCAGCTCCTCAATCAGGGCGAAGACCGTCCCCAGGAAAGGCGCGACTTGTCCAACACTGCCTCAGGCGCAGAGGCTGGCTGGGCAAGCTTTCTTCGCTACTTCGCGCCTGAGAACGCCACCATCGAAACATGCACAAGAGTGAAAGTCTCTTGATGTAAACATAATGCAGACGCGCAGCGCATCTTGTCAGTGCAATATTGCAAACAAGGCGCAAGAAACGCCTGGCTTGAAAGATATGCGGCGACAGCATAAGAGATGCTTTGCCGCTAAGTGTCGCCCTAATAAGCGCCAGGCCCAAGGCTCGCTAAGCTGCCGCTGGAGCCTCGCAGTATCCAATGCCGCCCCGTCACCCAATCAAACTATATTATCTGTGCCCAGTTGAGAACCTCTCGTCAATCCTGAGGCATGGCATAATGAGTCACAACTTAGTCGAAGAGCGTGGCCTAAGAGTATCTGATCTCTCGGATCCGTCGGTCCAAGAAAAGCGTGCAAGCAATCTGTCTTTTCAGCACTTCTCCTCAGGCAAAAACCTACATGAATACGTCAATTTATACATAAATCCAAATGGCCCGATGATGGCCAACATACTTTTCAAGCAGCAGAGGCTAGATCAAACCGTTATACTTGCAGTTGATGGCACGAGGGCGCTGGCGCAGAAAGGTGCAATAGTTTCCAATGGCAACTGTGCATCATCAAACACAGAATTCCAGTGGTCCGCAGCCATCACTGACCAGGAGTGGGCCGACATATCGCGTGCATGCAAAAGTGAAACATCGACCGACCCCCTTGAGAATCGAAGGAAGCAGGCAGCTGAAGTCTTGGTTCCGGATATTCTTTCAACCGACTACATAACCGCAGTTTGCTGTGGTACTGAAAAGATCTGCGCACGGGTTGACGAACTTCTAGCTTCAGAGGAGCTAAGCAGGCATGTGATCCATGACCCAAATCTTTTCTTTAAGTACAATCGCCTTGGGTCTGGCGAAAGACTTCGGGTGGGAATGGTTGGTTTCTACACCGGAGATTGTACAAGTGTAAATGCAGATGCGCTTGTTATCAGCACTAATACTCGAGGAGTCATGGCAGCTCCGGAAAAGGCTTTATCTGGCAAAGGAGGGCTTGCCGGTTTATACAGACTTAGATGCCCAAAGGGCTATCAGATCTTTAGAGATGCATGCAAAAATGGACTCATAACTATATGCAACCCGCGAATGATTGACTTTTACGAGGAAACGTGTGTCTCCAACCCGCAATCACTAGCGGGGATAACAGACATCCCTCACCGCTATCATGTTTTCTTTCCGACCAAGATATCTCCCAGCTATTCAGAAAAGTCTAATCCTGAAAACATAAAAGCCGGCCTAGACAGGCTGGGAGAGTTACTCGCGAAGAGCACCGTGAAAACGATAACCATGCCTAGCCTGGGATGCGGCCTAGGGGGGATGGATTTCATTGGTGAATTTGCGCCAATGGCCATTAGCATCTGCAACAAATACGCAAATAAAGATGGTCGCAGGATCTACACTTATCTGTTCGCCCCGCAAGAGCTACGAAGCACTGAGGAGGCGGCTCTCGAGGTTCAGTTGAGACAAATCGGGGCAAGATTAAAATAGCCGAATGAGAGCTGCAAGAAGCCCAAAGCACTGCCTATCTCGATCTTCCATTTAAGCGAATTACCGCAACCACTATAGTCGAACTAAGCATGCCTGCATCGATGTCATCAAGGGCAATAACTGCTGACGTTGCAAGAGTCTGAACAGCTCGAATCATTAACTTCATTTTTATTCCTCGAGACCCTTAAACACCGCATCCTCCGGATCCTTGTAGAACTCAATCGAGATCTTGGTCCAAAGGTCATCGGGTAGGTCGTTCAGCCCGCGGCGGGCTGAAACAGGCATCAGCAGCACCTTGGCCTGCTTCTCGACCGCCAGTTCGGCGATGGCGATGGCGTTGGGAATCATCTCCACCGAGCCACCCAGATTTAGAGAGCCAATGACGATGGTGCCGCCTCGAGTGTTGCGATCAAGCAAGCCACCGACCAGGGCGATCATCACCGGTAGACCCAGGCCAGCGCCGCTGCGGTCGTTGTCCATGGCGCGGAGCTGGATCGAGAACTCATGGCCGCGCGGGTCGCGGTCACCCACCAGGCTCTTGGCACGCGAGTAAAGGTTCTGCTCGCCCACCTTGGTGCTCTCGCGGAAGGCAGGGGGCACGGGCTGGTTGAGGATCTTGACGCCGCTGCCGGGCCCTACGGCCACCTCGATTCGGTAGAGGCTGGGGCCGGTTTCACCGGTGCCGGGGCTGATGGCCCACACCTGGCCTGGCGGCAGGGGATCGCCATCGATGGCGTCGTCGCTGTGAAGCTCAGGCGTCGCCACGAATTTCTCCACCCCATCAAGGCCGAGGGTGTAGCTGAAGTGGGTGTTGCGGAACTCGCTCTTGAGGCAGCGCTTCTGCTGCTCCTTGACGCGGCGGCGTGATTCGAGCGCCAGGCGCACGATCCATTCGAGATCCTCGTCGGGGATCTCCATCTCGGGATCGGGGAACAGCAGCTTGATCAGGGCGCTCACCGTCTTGTTGACACCCTCGATGTCGCGGCCGCTGAGGGCGCCACCGAGGTGGATGCGGTTCTGCATTGCCGCCAAGCGGCTGCCATCGCGCAGGCGGCTCCAGCATTCGCTGAGGAAGTCACTCACCAGACCGAAGTGGCTGCTGAGGTGCTCGTTGGGATTCAGCTTTGGGAAATCCCAACCCGGCGCGTAGGCGTGGATGCGGTCCTGGAAGGCCGTGTCGTCGCGCATCTCGCGCGGCAGGGGGCTGAGCAGGTGGCCGATGCGTTGCTGCTGCTCCACATCGACATCGAAGTTGCCCACCATCACGATTCCGCCCTCAGCGCGGATGCTTTCCTTGCCGCGGCTGAACTCGCCGGAGGCCATATAGCCCTTGAGGATGTTGACGCCGTCCTTTTGATCGAACGACACACCAGCCACCTCGTCGAAGCAGACCACGTCGTACTGGCAGACCAGGCCGCGCTGGCCATTGCCGTTGTTGACGAACATCTTGGCGACGGTGGCCTTACCGCCCGAGATCAGGTGTGAGTAAGGGGAGATCTGCTGGAACAGGTGGCTCTTGCCTGTGCCGCGGGGCCCCAGCTCAACCAGGTTGAAGTTGCGCTCCACAAAGGGAGCCATGCGCAGCAGCACCACCATCTTGGCCCGCTCATCGAGGGCGGTTGGCTCAATGCCGATCGAGCGAATCAGGAAGTCGCGCCACTCATCTGTGGTGAAAGCAGCTCGGCCCTTGGCCACTATCCCCAGCACGTTGGGGGTGGACATCTGGATCGGCCGCAGCCCGGCGATGCTGAACGGCCGGCCGTTGCGCTCCTGGGCGATCACCGGGTCGTATTCGAGCGTCACCTCGGCATAAAAGCCATCGGTGAGCATGCGCTCGTTGGCACGCACCAGCTCGTCATCGATCTGGGCGTCTTTGATGGCCAGGCTGGGAACTTCTGCCGCGTAGGAATCGCTGCGGGTGTCGAGACGGGCCCGCACGATGTCGATGATCTTGACGCTGCCTTGATCACGGGAGCGGGCCTTGAACAGCTCCTCCTCACCGGTGCGCACCGTGCGGCCCTGGAGCTGCTTCTCGACGATCTGCAGGCCTTCTTCTATTTCTGCTGGATCGGTGCTGGCGCAGTAGCGGCCCAGCAGGAACTCCACCACGTAGGTGGGCACCGGGTACTGGCGGGAGTATTTGCGCACCAGGTCTTTGCGGACCAGAAAGCCATCGAAGGCCTTGGCCCCGAGCTGATCGAGATGGTCCATCTCGCTGGTGGCGGCGATATCGGTGGTGCTCATGCGTTGTCTCCTCCCACCACGGTGCGGCGTT
>CAMDVN010000093.1 GCA_945877595.1 Cyanobium sp. NIES-981
CTTGGAGGAGACCCCGGCTGGGTGATACGTTCCCTTGGTGCCCGAAAGGGCTGCCCCGGGGCTTGTCCCACGCGGCGGGTCGCTAGCTCAGCGGTAGAGCACTCGGCTTTTAACCGATTGGTCCTGAGTTCGAATCTCAGGCGACCCATATCAGTTTCAGCTTTTAAACGGGCTGAAGATTTTTCGAGGCAAGGAATCTTGCCTGGTTAGATCTTCCGATTTGATGGGATCAGAGGGTCGTGATGGAAGCCCGCGGAGCCCTACAGCAGGCCCAGGGGCGGTGGCGGCTGGTCGGAGTTTTGTGGGGCCTGCAGGGTGCGTTAGGTGGCGTTTGGGGTGGAGTGCTCTGAGGCCTAATCATGGTTGCTTTGCGCACCCAAGACCGCCTAGAAGTTCAGCCCGCAGGGTCATTAGCAAGGCTGAGGGCCTCGAGATAAAGCCACTCGCCCGATTCTCCCCGACCGAAACGGGAGCACTCCTTGAGCACACCATCTCGGCGATCGCGATCGCGCCAGCGGGCTGCAAAGGTCACGGTTCCGTGCTGATCGAGCGGGCCGCCGTTCTGGCAATCCAGCACGTCGAGATGGGTCCACTGGATGGTGCGGCAGCTTTCCTGTAGGGCCTTGCGACGAGCCGCTGCTGACTGGCCGGCTTCGGAATGGGTGCGCAGCAGATGCTCAATCGCCTGTGGATCCCTGGCCGCCAGGGCGAAAGCGCTGAAGCGAGAGCGCATCAGCTGCTGGGCCGTGACCGCCACCTGCTCCCCGGTAATCAAGGGCCCGCAGCAGCGGTTGTAGGCACCGCCGCCACAGGGGCACTTCTCGGTCTCGGGCAACGGGGATTGCCTGCCGAAGCCCAGGGGTATGGCGGGGGGTGGAGGCATGGCCTTGGCTGGGGAGCACCAGTTTGGTGTGCCGCAGACTCAGGGCTCGAGCCCTGACCTTGAACCGATGAGCACGCCAGCACCTGAATGGATGCCTGCGCAGTGCCGGCTGACCTATCCGGGCTGGGTGCAGCGCAAGGCGGTGACACTGGGCAAGCGCGATCAGAAACGCGGCGGCACCGGCAACGTCCAGCAGTACCGACTGGCCATCCATGACGCCGTGGTGGCCAGCGAAGGGCGGGACCACTGGACTGGTGAACCGCTCGACTGGGAGCTGATCGGCACCTACGACAACCAAGAAGCAGCTGCAAGCAAGGGTGCGCACAAAAAGCAGTACGCGATGCTTCCCACGATCGACCACCGGACCAACCAACCGGAATCCGACTTCGTGATCTGCGCCTGGCGCACCAACGACGCCAAGCACGACATGACACCGGAGGAACTACTGACGTTCTGCCGGGCGGTGATTGCCCACAGCCCGAACTGGCAGTCAGCCAGCTAAGGCTTGTCGCTGGACCTTGGAATCAGGTTCAGGTCTGTTCACCCATGCGCCATGGCCGGGTAAGGGGAAAGGGGACCCGGCGGCCGGGTGGCTGGCCGAGCGACAGACCCGTGGGCAGAACTGGCTGCGGCCCCATAGCGTTAGACCGCACGTGCCCCCGGACGATCAGAGCAAGGCATGAACAAACTATTCCCGACGTCTTTTGCTCCGACCATTGCGGAGCTGCTGCCGAAGCAGCCGCTTCACTTCAAGGGGCCGACGCTTGCAAGCGTATCAACGATGCTCTTTTTGAGTTTGATTACCGTGCGTAGCGTGCTCCATTTGTTCCTGCCAGATGGTGGGGCACAGAGTATTGCGACTATCGATAGTTCGGGGTCAAGTGGAGTGAATATCATCGCTCTTTTCGGCCAGTGGGGGGCGTCCCAACTGCTGCTGGCGGCGTTGCTTTGGGTGCTGATCCTTCGCTACCCGGGATTCATACCCCTCGCGCTCCTCGTCCTCGCGATTGAGCCGTTCGCGCGAGGCCTCGCCGGCCACCTCAAGCCCATCGTGACGGTTGGGATTGCGCCCGGTGCCGCGCTGAATTGGGTGGCCGCACCGCCGCTCCTGTTGCTGCTCTGGTTGTCGCTTTGTCCGGCATCTCCCCGTAGGTGAGGTGGATGCCCATCCGTCACGAATGGCGGCTGGAACTTCATCTAATCCTCTGAGGTGTCTTGCCTCCGTGGCAGGAAATCAGTCGGTTCAACAGTGTGCGGGTGATGGCATTTAATCGGTTAGATAAGCTGTAATAAATTACCGGTCTCCGCGGCTTCTCGCGCCGCTAGGTTGGAATGATTGTTTGGCTGGATTGTCATTGGCTGCCCCGCAAGTGATCAAGCATGCCTCCTGGAGGAGCGGCGTTATCAGTGACGCCATCTCGCACGGCGACTAGCTGTCACTGAGCCCTGGGGCGCTGCCGGACGCCATGGCGCCGAGCCCCAGTGGTTCGAAGGTGGCCTCGAATGAGCGCACGCGCTCGGCGTTGCGCTCCCGCAGGGCCACGGGCAACACCCCGAGATCGGGCACCAGATGGCCGCCGGTCCAAACCGTGGCGGCCAGGCCATGGACGATGACCAGAATCGCGAACACGGACAAGGCAGCGGTTGGCCAGCTCCTCCCAGGATGGGTGCAATCCAAGGGGGTGCCGATGAAGGTGATCGTGGATCTCTGCCTGGTGCCCCTTGGTGTGGGCGTCCATCTGGCCCCCTACGTCGCCGCCTGCGAGCGGGTGCTCACAGAAGCGGGGCTCAAGATCCATCTCCACCCGAACGGCACCGCGATCGAAGGCGACTGGGGCCCGGTGTTTGCCGCCATCGAGGCTTGCCACCAGGCGGTGCACGCCATGGGCTGTGCCCGGGTTTACTCCTCCGTGAGCATCAACACCCGCACCGACAGGGACCAAACCCTGGAGGACAAGGTGGCCAGTGTGCAAGCGTTGCTCTGATGCCAGCTCCAGACGCCCAAGCCAGCGAAGTTTTGGATTTTTGGTTTGGCGAAACCCTGCCGCGCCAGTGGTTTGCCAAGGATCCGGCCTTTGACGCCCTGGTGGGCACCCGCTTCTCGGAGCTGGCCCGAGCTGCGATCAGCGGTGAGCTCGCTTCCTGGGGGGAGGTTCCGGCCAGCGCTTTGGCGCTGGTGCTGCTGCTTGACCAATGTCCAAGGCAGATCTGTCGCAACACCTCCCTGGCCTTCGCTGGGGATCCCCAGGCTTTAGCCCTGAGTTTGGGGGCGGTGGAGCGGGGCTGGCTGGCGGCCGAAGCAGCCCCGCCCCGCCGGCAGTTTTGGTTGATGCCCTTGATGCATTCCGAAGAGCTTGCGGTGCAGGAGCAGGCGCTGCCCCTGTTTGCCCATTTCAGCGATCCCGGCACCGCCGATTTCGCCCGCAGGCACCGGGATGTGATCGCTCGCTTTGGCCGCTTCCCCCACCGCAATGCTGCCTTGGGGCGGGTGTCGAGTCCTGAGGAGCTGGCGTTTCTGCAGACACCCGGATCACGCTTCTGAGCTCTTCTCTACCCTGTCCATCGTGGCCCTGACTGGATTGGACCCGGTTCGCCCTATGGGTGGGGCCGGTCAAGGCAGGACCCCCTGGAAACGGGGAAACGGACCAGTCCCATGGATTCTCATCTTCTTCACGCTTCGTTACGGGAGCCGCCAGAATCTGGTTTTGTTGTTCGGGCCATGGCGACGCCGCTACCCCTTGAAGTTGTGGCTGGCATCTGTGCTGCCACCTTGACCGTTGCCATGCTCCGCAGTGGTGGCGATTCCCGCCTGGGCCCTGCTGCCCCTTCGCAGGCCGAAACACCCCCCTGGCGTCTGCCCCGCTCCATCGCTGACGGGCTCAGGGCGTACCTGTTCGGCCCCGGTCAGGCCCAAAGCCTGGGCTTGCTGGTTTTGCGGCTGGCGATCGGGATGATGATGATTCACCACGGCCAGGACAAGCTGGCCGATCCCCAGGGCTTTGCGAACAACTACGTCATCCCCCTGCATCTTCCTTTCCCCTTACTGATGGCCCACGCGGCCGGATACGCAGAAATCTTTGGCTCCTGGCTCTTGATTTTTGGCCTACTGACCCCCTTAGGAGCCCTGGCCCTCACTGGAACCATGGCAGTTGCGGCCTACCACCACATCCTCACCAGTGGTCTAAATATCTACGTGTTGGAACTGGTTGTGCTTTACCTGGGCGGCAGTTTGGCCCTGCTGCTGCTGGGCCCAGGTCGGTTCTCCTTTGATGCCGGCATTGCCAAGGAACTGTTGGACAATTCCACCAACAATGGGGACCTTGATCGCCCGATCATTCAGCAACCGGGTCTGGTTGCCATCCCTGTTGAGTCAACCTCAAGGTAGATAACGCCCATTCGGTGGCTCTGGTCCGATGTCGGCCTGGCCCTGGGGCCTGGCTCAGGCGATCGGTTTCGACGTCGGCTCAGGCCGCTGGGGGCCTGGGCCTGGTCGCTGCAGGATTGGCAGGAGGCTGCTGATCCCCAGGGCCAGGAAGGAGAGGGCGCCAAGTAGCGCTAATAGTCGTAGGACCAGTGGACGGCCAGGATCCTTGTCCCAACCCTCCGGGTCGATCGGCTCCAGTGGGAGAGTCCTCGCTGACCTGGGGCGATGGGCCATGACAGTGGGTTCACTGGGAGGTCAGCTTGGCTGGGCAGCCATCGAGTTGTTCTACCCCAAGGAAATGGACCGCACAGCTCCGCTCGACCACCTTGGCAAGGCACCACGGCTGAGCAGAACAACGCCCGGGGCCAACGCTCCGGGCTTTGCTGGGGTCACCCCGCCCTGGTGATCACGTGCTGGATCACCTCCAGCAGTCCATCGGCGAGGGGGCGATGGGCGGCGAGCTTGGTGCTCCAGATTGATCCCAATAAGAGCTCCGCTGCGCTCACCAGGCCCAAGTCCTGGCCCTCCAGCAGCTGCACTGCTCCAGCGGCACTAAAAGCTCACCCCGGAACCCATGGGCCGTACGCCGGTGGATGGGATGCACCATCACCAGCTCAAGGTCTGGCGGCTGCCAGCTGATTTCCTCCAGCAACTCACGCCGCAGCGCCTGCTCCGGCGTTTCGCCCGGTTCGAGGTGCCCGCCAAAGAGTCCCCAGCAACCGGGCGCGACGATCGTGGGACTCTCGTCGCGGAGCTGGATCAGCCAGCGGCCATCCCGCTGCAGCATGGCCAGGGCGACTTCAACGGCCATGAATCAGCTTCAGGCGGTGGCAGTGCGGCGTCGTTGGGTGGCGACGAGGGCGGCCCCACCGGCAGCCAATACAAGGCCGCCGCTGATGGCCAGGACCACCAGCGTCTGCAAGAGCAGCAGAAAAATTCCAATGGCTGATCCGGCCGCGAGCTGAATCCTGGCCTTGATCAGCAGGGTGATCAGTAGCAGCACAGTGGCCTTCAGGGCGAGCAGTTTGGAGGTGCTGAAAGGGAAGAAGGGGTTCAGAAGCACCGGGTGACCACGGGTACCTCCATCCTGGCGGGCCGATCCGGTAACGGCGGACTCCCTTAAGCCCGAGGCGGCTGTGGTGGGATCCCCTGAGGTGGACAGGCCCGCCAACCCTATTGCCGTTTCTGGGCCAACAGCTCAATCGCCTGCTCCCGCGTCAGCTTCTTGGGGCGTCTCAGCAGGGGTGCCTTGCCTGCTGTCGTCAAGCCATGACGGGGATGGGAGGGGCCGCAGCTGCGGATGCAAAAATGCCTCATGAAGGAATGCGTTAGATCCGGCTGGACTTCGCATCCATTCCTTTTCCACTCCAACTCGCATCAATTCCGTGGCAACGTCTGCTGGTCAACTCGCTCCGGATCAGACAGCAGAACATCAACGCTTAAAGGAGGCCAACGAGGGCCTTAATCCGTGGCGCAAGTGGGGCTCCTATCTGAGCGAACGGCAGTGGGGCACGGTGCGCGAAGACGACAGCCCCGATGGCAATGCCTGGGAATCCTTCAGTCATGATCAGGCAAGATCCCGTGCCTACCAATGGGGAGAAGATGGCTTGGCAGGCATCAGTGATGACCGCCAGCTGCTGTGCTTTGCCTTAGCGCTCTGGAATGGCAAAGATCCAATCATCAAGGAGCGCCTCTTTGGCCTCACCAATAGTGAGGGAAACCATGGCGAAGACGTCAAAGAATATTACTATTACCTAGACTCAACGCCAACGCATTCCTACATGCGTTACCTCTACAAATATCCGATCAATGCCTATCCCTATGACGACCTTGTCGCCACTAATCGCAGCCGTTCACGGCTGGAGCCGGAATATGAGCTGATCGATACGGGAATCTTCGACAAGAATGAATACTGTGATGTCGAAGTCGAATACGCCAAGGCTGGACCAGAGGATCTGCTGATCCAGATCACGGTGTATAATCGCTCCAATCAAACGGCCAAGCTCGCCGCATTGCCAACCCTTTGGTTTCGCAATACCTGGGATCAGGGGAGCAGTCCGAAACCCTTGATTAAGACGAAGCCCTCTCAGTCAGGCCAAGCGAGACTCCATGCAACCCATCCCGACCTTGGCGAATTTGCGCTGCACTGCAACGGGGCCGATGAATTGGTGTTGACGGAGAACGAAACGAACACAGAAGTCATTTTCCAACAACCGAACCAATCTCCTTACACCAAATGCGGCATCAACCGCTACGTGGTTCATGGCGAGGCGGATGCTGTCAACCCATCCCAGCAGGGCACGAAGGCCTCGGCGATTTACAACCTCTCGATTGGTGCCCATGCCTCAAGCATCATCAAGTTGCGACTGACAAAATTAACGTCAGAAACACAAGATGACTCTGCCTATCACGATTTCAATCAGATCTTGGATCGTAGAAAGCAAGAGTGCGATGACTTTTACGCCTGGGTGATGCCAGCTGGATTCAGCGCTGAGCAAAAGCTGGTGTTCAGGCAGGCGATGGCAGGGATGCTGTGGTCAAAACAGTTCTACAACTACGACATTGCGCCCTGGCTCCAGCAACGGGGCATTGATCCACTGGGTTTCAACAACGCCCAGGGTTTCAGGAATCAGCAGTGGCATCACATGAACAACAGTGATGTCATCTCCATGCCAGACAAATGGGAATATCCTTGGTACGCGGCCTGGGATCTCGCTTTTCACGCAAGCACGTTTGTCTTTGTCGATCCAAGTTTCGCCAAGCAACAGCTCAGCTTGATGCTGAGCAACCAG
>CAMDVN010000094.1 GCA_945877595.1 Cyanobium sp. NIES-981
GGGCGCTGCTGGAGCCGGTGTTCCGCGCTGGTGAAACCTTTCCCCACGACCCTGGCATCACGAAGGCTGAGGCCCAGGTGGCGTGGGTGGAACAGAGCCAGGCAGTGATGGTGGCTATGGATGCCTCCGGTACCCATGTAGCCAATGCCGGCTATGTGGTGGCTGAGCGCTGCCGGGGCAATGGAATCGGGAGTCGTCTCTGCCAGCACTCGCTGCTGGCAGCCAGGCGGATTGGATTCCGGGCGATGCAGTTCAACCTGGTGGTGAGCACCAACACCGCCGGCATCCGCTGCTCGCAGCGCAATGGCTTTCAAGTGGTCGGCACCCTGCCGGGAGCGTTTCGCCACAGGCAGCTGGGTATCGAGTCGCTGCTCTCAGTGCTCCAGGGCGGCACCACTGCCTTTACCACTGGCGCTCAAGACGGATGCAGCAGGCGCTGGGTGCCTTTGAGCAGGAGAAGCGAAAGCTGCACGACTTCCTGAGCGTGCCGGCCAGCATCCGGCCGATCCTCACTTTAATTTCGACCAGCTGTTTGACCCCCAGCGCTTCTCTAAGGAGACTCTGGAGAACCCTGGCCATTCGCGGGACAATCAGGTCGTAATCGCAGGCCAGGACTGAGTTGATGGGCGGCAAGCAGCTCCGCTTCTCGGATTACGAGCTCACCACGGCCAAGAAGCAGGCCAAGCGGGAGAAGGTTTTCTCTGAGATGGAGGTGGTGGTCGGCCTCAGCGGTAGTGGTAGCGGCAGGCCAGGATCACGAGCGTGCTCTCATCCAGCCGGTAGACGAGGCGATGCTCGTCATCGATGCGGCGTGACCAGCAGCCCGAGAGGTTTTCACGCAGCAGCTCCGGCTTGCCGATACCCACGAAGGGATCCCGCAGGCAGGCCTGGATCAGCTGGTTGATGCGCCTCAGCTGCTTGCGGTCCTGACCCTGCCAAGAGAGATAGTCATCCCAGGCTGCCGGGGTCCACGCCAGCCGCTCAGCTGCCGGCATCGAGCTGATCAGCGTCGATCAGGGAATGGTCCAGCAGCTCACCTCGCTCGGCCTGCTCCAGCGAGCGCTGCAGATGGGCTGCATTGGCAGGCGAACGCAGCAGATGCACCGTCTCCATAAGGCTGTTGTACGTATCCAGGGACATCACCACAGCACCTTGTGCATGGCGCCTGGTGATCAAGGTGACGTCGGCGTCGCTTACCACGCGATCGAGCACCGCCTTGAAGCTCTCTCGAGCCTCCGAAAAGCTGACAACCTGCATCGCACTCGTCCAACTACCTGTACAACAGCATAGGTCGGACTCAGTGGTCTGGCGCGGCAACAGCAAGGGACTGCCCTGCTGCCATGACCACAACCAGTCCTGCCGCCCAGGCACCGTTCACAGCTGATCGCTGGCGCCAGTTCTGGAATGCCTGGAAGGCAGAGCCACAGCAACTCGAGGGGATTGAGCAGTTGTGGCTCGCCGTCATTGCTGCCGACCCAGCGATCCTCACCGAGGCCGGTCCCTGGCGGCAGACCTTCTCATCGGCACCCCCGGCTTCAGAGATCTCAGCCCATGCCAACCCCATGCAGGTGGCCTGGGAGAACCAGAACGACAACGCCTCAGGTACCGCTACCGGGAGTGCTTCTCCAGCAGCTGCGCCACAAGGCCTTCATCGACGTGTTTGAGCGCGAGCTGTCGGGGGTGACGCCATGAGCGTCTGCCGCCACACCCTGTGCGTCTGCGTGCACAGCGACATCTACCTGCAGCCGCATTGCGGCGCCGGTGATTCGGCCGCAACGCCTCGCTGAGGTGGCTTACCTGGCGATCGTGCGCCCCGAGCAGCGCGACCGGTTGCGCAAGAACCAGTCCAGCGGGGCGATGGAGACGATCCCCAACGGCAGCGACCGTTAGGGCCGGCCCAAGGTCGAGCAGGAAATGGTCGTCCATGCGATCACCATGCCGGGTACAACGATGAAGGCCCGCATCGGTGACGAGGGCGGCGTGCCTGCAGCGGGGGATCGGGTGCGGTTGATCCTCAAGGCCAAGGGGTTTGGCGAGTGGATCGAGGCACGGCGCCAGCACCGCCGCGGGCGCCTGAATGTGGGGGATGTGCTGATGCTCGAGACCCGCTGGGCCCAGCAGTACGACCAGGACGGCAATCCCAAGGGCCCCAAGATCGAAGACCAGGCATCCGCCGATGCAGTGCCCCGCAACGTCACATTGGCTTTTACGGCTCGCTGAGCATCCGCGAGGGGACAGATCCGGCCTGGATCGAAGCAGCCGAGCAGGCCTACCGCCTCAGCGAGAGGGGAAGAAGTCCCAAGCTGCCGGCCTTCTGCCGTACGCGCCGGCAAATCTCCACCACCGTGCGGGTGAGGAACCTGCAGCAGCTGCTGTGGTTGCTGTGGCTTGTGCTGGGACTGCAACTGAGCACGATCTTGCTGCTGCTTACCGGCCCGGTGTCAGCTCTGGTGCGTTACTCGTTTGACGGGCACCGCATTCGGGTGAACACCGATGAGCACGGCGAGGCCTGGTTCGCCGCCGCTGATGTCACAGCCGCCCTTGGCCAGCAGCCGATCGCCAGGGGGCTGGCCAACCTGCGGGAGGAGGAGCACTGCCCCTATTCCCAGGAGGGCCCCGGCAGCGAGGGCTGCACCTTGGCCCTGATCAGTGAAGGCGGCCTACTGCGTCTGCAGCTGCGCAACACAGAGGACAACTGGCAGCTCACAGAAGCTGGCCGCGACTGGGGTATGGCCCTGCCGCGCTGCAGCCGCGGCGAGCACCGGCAGCAGATCGTCTGGGATCCGGCGGTGGTGGCGTTGCTGCAGGGGGAAAGGTGATGTCAGAAAGCATTGCTCTGGTCGGCGTACCCCCCGAGGGGCAGTGCGCCCTGGTGGCTGCTGTTGCCGTGAGGAGCGGCTTGACGCAATTGGTGGCCCAGAAGACGAATGACCCTCACAGCAGTTGCAGGAGAGGCGGGTGATGGCGTTACCAAGAGTTCGATCCAGCCGTCCGCAGCCGTCAACCAAGCCAATCGCACTGGCCCAGGCGCAGGAATGGGCTGATGCTCGATCAGCGGCGTCGCAAATTCCCGAGCTGCAATTCTCCGGTTACGTACCACCTTGAGCGCTGCAACAGCGCGATGAACGAAGCAGCTGCTCGCTCTGCACCCTTCCTCGAGACATGAGATGACAGCCCGATGGGCAGCGATCATCCCGCTTGTTCAGTCTGCTCTGGGCGGCCCCCAGTTGATCGACAGCTCCGGTTCCGGCGATCGGGTAACGCGCGTCAAACCGGAGCCGTCGGGCCGGATGCGGTACACGTCGTAGTTGCCGTTGGGATTCGCAGCGAAGGCGATCCAGGCGCCGTCGGGCGACCACGCGGGCGTCACCGCCCCGCGCATCACCGGGAAGATGCCGCCCGGCTCGAAGCGCGGCGTGTCCGCTGTGTAGTGCGTGATCTGGCGGCCACCCGAGCCGTCGGCGTTCAGCACCACGAGCTGCCCGACCCCGTCGATCACCGTCTGGGTGACGATGCGCCGGCCGTCGGGCGACCAGCCGCGGCTCTCGCGGTTGTCGAGTCCGTGCGTCAGGCGCGTCCCGGTGCCGCCGGCGGACGGCATGACCCAGAGATCCTGCTGAGTGGCAGGATCCTGCACGTCCTCGTCCGTCGCGTAGAGGAGCAGGGTCCCGTCGGGCGAGTACTTTGGGCCCACATGCTGCACCGGCGGATCAGTGAACGTCAGCTGACGTACGTCGGTGCCGTCGGCGGCCATCGTGTAGATCTCGTAATTGCCGTCGGCATCGCTGGTGAATGCGATCCGCCTGCCGTCGGGCGACCAACTGGGCACGAGGCTCCAGTCGCTCCCGCGGTTGAGCACCGTGACGGCGCCGTTGCCGAGGCGCACAACGTTGATCGACGAACCCTTCGGGTCCACCTGGGAGTACACGACCCGCGTGCCGTCGGGCGATAGCGCGCTGTGCGCCTGTACGCCGGAACCGAAGGTGATCTGCTCGACGTGCGAGCCGTCTGGCGCCATCGCGAAGACGTGCCCGGTCCCCTCGCCGAGGTAGCGGCTGAAGGTGATGGTCGACGCCCCCGACTTCCGCACACCGCGCGACATCACATGCAGCTTCGCCTGCGACGAGCCCCACCAGTCCATCGAGCGCGACGCCATCACGGCGACGCCGTTGCCGTTCCACAGGATCCGCGTGCAGGCGCCCGCGGAGGGAACCGCGGCGACTGCGGCCAGCGCAGCGGTGAGGACGATCAGCGCGCGGACGCCACGACGGGCTAGCCGAGCGCGATGCATGTTGGTCAAGCGGGTCATGTCGGTCTCCTCGGAGCGGCTGGTGGGCATGGAGGATGCGACGAGACAACGCCCGCCGAGTAGCGGAAAATTTAGGGTGAGCATCCGCGGCGCGCTGGCGCCCGCCGCCCGCGCACTCGCTAGGCGACGACTGCAGCGACGACTGCAGCGACTGCAGCCGCGACTGCAGCCGTGACGGCGTCATCTCCTATGCGTAGGCCTGAGTGGCAGGCAGCAAAAGCCCCATGCCGAAGGGTGGCCCGGGCAACGCTGGCTCAGCCGTAGGGACTTTCGGCGTAATTTGAAGTCGGTCCGCTGAGCACAACAGGGGGAGCAAACCCATGCGTCTCGCCGAGTTGCAGCACCTGGCACCCCAGATCCATGAGCTCCTAGGCCGTTTTGGGGCGAGCAACGTCGCGGTCTTCGGGTCTGTGGCAAGAGACCAGGCAAATCCTGGGAGTGATGTTGATGTGCTGGTGGACCTGCCAGATGGAGCAAGCCTGTTTGATCGAGCAGAGCTGAAGTCTGCTCTCGAGGAGCTTCTGTTATCTCGGGTCGATCTGATCCGGCGTCGCAGCCTGAAACCAAGCATCAAGGCGGTTGTGGAAGCAGAAGCAGTCAATCTCTGATGGCGCAGAGGGATCGCCAGGCGTTAGAAGACATCCTTGCTGTTCTAGATCGTGCCCTGGAGTTCTCGATCCCGGACCCCCAGACGCTGGAGGACACGACCTATCTTCAAGATACGGTGATTCGCTGCCTAGAGGTACTCGGAGAAGCCACCAAGCGATTGAGCAGGGAGATTCGAATCGCGCACGAAGAAATACCCTGGCGTGCCATGGCAGGAATGCGCGACGTACTGATTCATGCCTACGATCAAATCGATCAGGAGGAGGTTTGGATGGCTTACCAGCTCTTTCCAAAGATCAGAAGTCAGGTCGCTGAGATCCTTGAGCAGGTCCCCTGAAGCCAAGGATCTGCTGGCTTCAAGGGGAGACGGGTTGGGTTGTGGTGGCGACAAGGACATCGTGAGCTCGCTGAAAGGCGGCTTCCATTGCGGCCGCCGAGCCCATCGGCGGCACAGTTGCCCGATGCAGTGGCGGCAGCTGGATCAGCCGGGCCTTCCAGCGCTCCAGCAGATGCCAGCTCACTACCGTTCCGTCGTCCTGAAGGGGTAAGGGGTAGATCCGCCGCGGCTCGGTGATGCCCCCACCGCTGCGCTTTCGATAGTTACACCACCAGTGGGGCACGCCGGTGCTGCGGTCGGTGACAACGCTCAGGTGCAGCAGTTCCACTGGTCGCAGGCCCAGCTCGGCCAGTAATCGGATCGCATCACGCCAGCGCTGCCCAACGCTGTCGTCGGGCAGGGCGTCATGAAGCCGCAGGATCTCGGCATCGCTGATCGGGTCCCCACCACCCCTGCCCTCGACGCCGGATGACGACCCACGTGATGGGAGAGGTCCGTTGGTGGCAGCCAGTGGCCCGGGAACTGTTCCCGCTGGACACAGTGGCGCAGGAACTGGGTGAGGGACTGACAGCGGATCTGCCGCATGCGGGAGCCGGGTCGCCCCGGAGGCTTTGTGCCGGTGAGCAGCAACACGCTCATCTCCCGTACAGGCCGGTAGGGCTTGTTCCAGGTCGTAACGGAGATCGTGTTGCCGTGGTTGAGCTTCTGCTGCTGAAAGCGCTCCACGGCGGCCTGGATCAACGCGACGAGCTCCTGTTCAAGGACATCGTGCGCAGCAACCTGCTGACCGCGAGCTCGGGATTGCTGTCGGGGGCCCCGACTGACGAGGAGCTCACCTGGGAGACGCCTGGCTGGAGGTGTTCCAGCAAGCGCTGCCGCGCCCAGGGCCGGGGGCCGCTGCAGTGGCACTTGGAAAACGTGGAGGCCACGATCACGGGATGGAGCCGGCGGCATCTGCAGCACTGAAAACAACAAACCGGACGTAGAGTCATGTCTCTACGGGTGGCCGGGAACGGCCCAAGGCGTTCCTTGACAGAGTCCAAACCCCAAGGTCGTGCAGCTGACGCCAGCCAGCACTTCCCGCAGGCGATCCGCCGCTGGGGGAACAGCCTGGCGGTGAGGCTCCCGGCGGATTGCTTGCGTCAGGCAGGGCTGCAGGAAGGTGATGAGATCGACATCGTCATTGGACCAGACGGCCGCCTGAGCCTGGAGCCTCTGCGCAAGCTGGATCGCGCTGCCCTGGCCACTGATCTGCGCCAGCTTCAGGCAACCATGCCTTTGACCCCTTCGGTGATTGAGGAATGCCGTGGGGGTGAACGCTGGTGACGCTGCCCCATCGATGATCTATCTCGACACCAGCGTGGTGGTGGCCCTGCTGACTCCTGAAGAGCAAAGCCCCCTGGCGCTGAACTGGTTTGCGCAATCCTGCGAACCCTTGATCAGCAGCGACTGGCTGATCACCGAAACCCACAGCGCCCTGGGCATGAAGCAGCGTCTTCACGACCTCAGTGCTGAGGCACGCCTGGCCGCTGGGGAGCAGTTCGAGAGATTGCTGCAGGGCGGCGTTGAACTGCGTCCGCTGGACCGGGGCCGCTTTCGCCAGGCGGCCGAGCTGCTCCAGGATCAGGCCCTGGGCCTGCGCGCCGGTGACTCCTTGCATCTGGCGGTGGCGCTGCACAGCCGCTGCACCCAGCTGGCCAGCTTCGATATTCGGATGCAGCAGGCCGCCACGGTTCTGGGTTTGAGTTCCGCCCTGCCGTAGCTCAGTGGCCAGCAAGCGCACCCTCAACGCCAAGAACCT
>CAMDVN010000095.1 GCA_945877595.1 Cyanobium sp. NIES-981
AGTACTGCCTGACACGCCGGAGGGCCGATTGGATGATCTGGTCGAAACTGCTAAAGCTCATATTCGCGCCAAAGTAGAGCATCCGTTTCGGGTGCTCAAACAGCAGTTCGGCTTTCAGAAGACCCGACTGCGGGGAATGCTCAAGAACCGCTGCAAAGTGAATGTGCTGGCCGCCCTCTCGAACCTATTTATGGCACGTCGCAGGTTGCTATGCAGTTCGTGATCGGAGGATTGGTGTGCCCATTGCGGGCAAGAATTCCCCCAAATAAACCAATTTTAGTTGCCGTGAAGGTGAAATCAGACCTGTCAATCCTCAGATCCCCCAGAAATTGTTCATTCCGAGCAAATCGCAAGCTTGGACCCTCTTTGAGGTCTCGTTGCCCAGAGGTTCCCTAATCCATCCAACAGTCCTGTTTCTTTCGACAGCCCTGCTTAATTCAGCTTGATGCGTTTGAAATTTGGGAATTGGGTGACCCGGAATCCACGCCTGCTCTGAGCATCCCGTGTGGCTGCTACCTTCCGGTCCTGACCAGGTTTAGGCGTCAGGGCCGCGTGGGTCCGAGTCGTTGTGATGCTAGCAATGGCCCCTGGCCTTTGCTCTGATTCGTTGATGACGCGCCCGGCAAATTGGCTGAGCCGCAAACACGACGGGCTCCCCCTGGCAATCCTCACCGCCTGGGATGCGCTTTCGGGGGCCCTGGTGGCTGAGGCGGGTGCCGATGCGGTGCTGGTGGGCGATTCACTGGCAATGGTGGTGCTGGGCCATGCCACAACCCTGCCGGTGACCCTGGAAGAGATGCTCCATCACTGCAGGGCTGTGGGTCGCGGGGTGGCTGCGGTGATGGCCGATCCCTCGACGCAGCCTCTGCTCATCTGTGATCTGCCCTTCCTCAGCTATCAGTGCAGCTCTGGCGAGGCGCTCGCCGCTGCCGGTCAGGTGCTGAAGACCACCCCGGCCACGGCCGTGAAGCTCGAGGGCGCCGAACCCGAGACCCTCGAGGTTGTCGACCGACTGGTGCGGAGCGGTATTCCGGTGATGGGGCATCTGGGGCTCACGCCCCAGTCGGTGCACCAGCTGGGCTACCGCAGGCAGGCCAATGACCCGATCACCCAGGAGCGGGTGTGCCGCCAGGCCCAGGCCCTGCAGGAGGCCGGCTGCTTTGCCCTGGTGCTCGAACACGTGCCGGCGGTCCTGGCCCAGCGGCTGCAGCACGAGCTGCGCATCCCCCTGATCGGAATTGGTGCCGGCGACCACTGTGATGGTCAGGTGCGGGTTACGGCCGATCTGCTCGGTCTTACCACCCGCCAGCCACCCTTCTCGCCACCGCTTCTCAATCTCAGGTCTCAGGGCTTGGAGGCCCTGAAGCAGTGGGTGGCTGAGCAGCACGAGCACGGTCCCACCAGCTCAGCATCTCCCGCAACACCGCATTGCTGAGGGCCAGGCCCTCGGGGTCGCTGAGCTGCCACCGCTGACCCACGATCCGCAGCAGGCCCCGCTGCCTGAATGGCTCGAGTCGCTGCGCGAGCTCGTTTGCCGCTGCCGTGGCGGCCTCAGGCGCCAGGCCGGCCACCTGCTCGAGCAGGGCCGCCATCCTGACGCCCTCTCGTCGGCGCAGACCCACCAGCAACCGCTCATCGAAGGGCACGCCAGGGCCGCTGGGGTCTGTTGCGGGCTGCTCCATCCACGCGCCATACCCTTGACGGGTGCGCGGTCGTGCCTCCCTGTGGCCCCAGGGAGCGGCAGTGGCGCCCATGCCGAAGCCCCACCAGCCCGCGCCACTCCAGTAGACGCGGTTGTGGCGCGAAGCGTGACCAGGCTTGGCGTAGCTGGAGATCTCGTAATGGCCATAGCCGGCCCCCCGCAACTCCCCGGCCGTGAGCTCCATCAGGTCGGCTGCTAGGTCGTCGCTGGGGAGCGAGAGCAGTCCGCGTTCGTGTTGCTTGCCGAAGACCGTGCCGGGCTCGAGCGTGAGTTCATACACCGAAAGATGGGGAGCCCCGCTAGCGATGGCGCGCTGCAACTGGCTCCGCCAGGCCTCGATCTCGCCACCGGTTGTGGTGCCGGCCAGGGTTGGCACGGCTTGGATCAGATCGAGGCTCCAGCTCGCCAAGTGACCGCTGCCCAGGGCCCAGGCCATCCAGTCGATCGCCTGGGCCAGATCGGCGCCGCTGTGGCGCCGGCCCAGGCTTTGCAGCACGGCGTCATCAAAACTCTGGCCGCCCAGGCTCACCCTGTTGATCCCTGCCTCGAGGTAACCGATCAGGCGTTGCTGATCAAAGCTGGCCGGATCCAGCTCCAGGGTGATTTCGGCCCCTGCGTCAATCCCGAAGCGCTGCTGCAACGCATCGAGCAACTCCCCCACCTGCCCCGGTGTCAGCAGGGAGGGAGTACCACCGCCCAGATAGACCGTGGCGAGAGGTGGTCCACTGGCGCTGCTGGCGATCTCCCGTTGGAGCAGGCCCAGATAGGCCGCGATCGAGGCCGAACCCACTTGGCCTGTTGCGCCGCCAGCCCGATCCCCCAGGGGCACCACGGCGAAGTCGCAGTAGTAGCAGCGGCGGTGACAGAAGGGGATATGGAGATAGGCGCTGCGGGGCGAAAACATGGGCACCAACACACAGGACAACAACAGTGCGGTTACCGCGGCAGGCCAAACGGCCGGAAATCAGGCAAGCTGCCAGATGTTGAGCGGCATGACACCAAAACCGGACCATGGTGGACGCTCTCATCCTGATCCTGTTTGTGATTTCCGGTTCGGCGGCGGGTTGGCTCGGCGTTGATCTGCTTCCCGAGCGGCTGTTGCTGCAGGTCGATAACCCGGAGGGGCTTCGAACCGTTCTGGGAGGCTTCGGGGCCTTTTTCGGCGTCATCGCCGGCGTCTTTTTCCAGCAGTTGCGCCGCAAGCTGATGCAGCAGGTGCGCAGCATGCCCACCGACCTGCTGATCAGCCGTGCCGTAGGCCTCATCCTGGGCCTGCTGGTGGCCAATCTGCTGCTGGCGCCGATCCTGCTGCTGCCGCTGCCTTGGGAGGTGGTGTTCGTCAAACCGCTGGCGGCCGTGGTCAGCAATGTGTTCTTCGGGGTCTCGGGCTACAACCTCGCCGAGGTCCACGGCCGCACCCTGTTGCGCCTCTTTAATCCCAACAGCACTGAAGCGCTGTTGATCGCCGAGGGGGTGCTCCAACCCGCCAGTGCCAAAATTCTCGACACCAGCGTGATTATTGACGGCCGAATCCGGGGTCTGCTCGATTCGGGTTTGCTTGAAGGGCAGGTGATCGTGGCCCAATGCGTGATCGACGAGCTGCAGGCCCTGGCCGATTCAGCCAATGGCGAAAAACGGGGCCGCGGCCGGCGCGGCCTGAAGCTGCTGACCGAGCTGCGCTCCCAATATGGCCGGCGCCTGGTGGTCAACTCCACGCGCTACGAGGGCAAGGGGGTCGACGACAAGCTGCTCAAGCTTGCCGCCGACACCGGCGGCACCTTGCTCACGGCTGACTACAACCTCGCCAAGGTGGCCGAGGTCAAGGAGCTCAAGGTCCTCAACCTCAGTGAGCTGGTGATGGCCCTGCGCCCCGAGGTGCAGCCCGGTGATGGACTGCAGCTCAAGATCGCCCGGGATGGCAAGGAGGCCGACCAGGGGGTGGGCTATCTCGATGACGGCACCATGGTGGTGGTTGAGGGGGCTCGGGGGCGTACCGGCGAACGATTGGCGGTGACGATCACCGGTGCTCTGCAGAACCCAACCGGCCGGATCGTGTTTGCCCGTCTTGACGGAGATCGCAACGAGCTTTCCCGCAACGAGCTCTCCCGCACCGACCCTGACCCAGCCGGTACCGCTTCATCGCCACCAGGGCTTGAGCCCAAATCGGAGCCAAGGCGGAAAACCCGGGGCAAGGCCAATCCAGACGCGCCAAACCCCCGCTAGGCTCCATTTCCATGCCTGCCATGCTTCGCGGATGTCGGTGTCAGCCCCCTACTACGGCGATTCCGCCGTCATGCGCACCCCACCGCCGGATCTGCCCTCCCTGCTGCTGAAGGAGCGCATCGTCTATCTGGGTCTGCCCCTGTTTAGCGACGACGATGCCAAGCGTCAGATGGGCATTGATGTCACTGAGCTGATCATTGCTCAGTTGCTCTACCTGGAGTTCGACAATCCGGAAAAGCCGATCTTCTTCTACATCAACTCCACGGGTACCAGTTGGTATTCAGGGGATGCAATTGGCTTTGAGACTGAGGCCTTCGCCATTGCTGACACGCTTCGCTATGTGAAGCCTCCAGTGCACACCATTTGCATTGGACAGGCCATGGGTACCGCCGCCATGATTCTCAGTGCTGGCACCAAGGGCCATCGTGCCGCCCTACCCCACGCCTCGATCGTGCTGCACCAGCCCCGCAGCGGTGCCCGAGGCCAGGCGACCGACATCCAGATTCGGGCCCAAGAGGTCTTGCACAACAAGCGCACCATGCTTGAAATGCTCTCGGCCAATACGGGCAAGAGTGTTGAGCAACTCTCCAAAGACTCAGACCGCATGACCTACTTCACCGCTGAAGAGGCCAAGTCCTACGGCCTGATCGACCGTGTGCTCACCAGCCTGAAGGACCTGCCCGCCGCGATCGCTCCGGGCGGCTCGAGCTGAGCCAGTTCGAGGGCCTGGACCAGCCTCACAGGCCAGGCCACTGACCTCTGCTGTCTCCCTCTTCCCAAGGTCTAGACCACCCCTCGATCTCTCGCCTGTCCCCTTCGGGGGTTCACCTGCTCCCTCCGCGGGGGCCCCACCCGCTCCAATCTCGCTTTCCTCCCATGCCCATCGGCACTCCCAGCGTTCCTTACCGTCTGCCCGGCAGCCAGTACGAGCGCTGGGTCGACATTTACACACGCCTCGGTGTGGAGCGGATTCTCTTTCTGGGCTCAGAGGTCAACGATTCGGTGGCCAACGCCCTAGTGGCCCAGATGCTGTATCTGGATTCGGATGACAACACCAAACCCATTTACCTCTACATCAACTCGCCTGGTGGCTCGGTGACCGCCGGATTGGCGATTTACGACACCATGCAATACGTCAAATCCGACGTGGTCACCATCTGCGTCGGTCTGGCGGCCTCGATGGGGGCCTTCCTGCTGAGCGCTGGCACCAAGGGCAAGCGGCTGGCCCTGCCCCACAGCCGGATCATGATTCACCAGCCCCTGGGCGGCACCAGTCAGCGCCAGGCCAGCGACATCGAAATCGAGGCCAAGGAGATCCTTCGCATCAAGGACATGCTCAACCACAGCATGGCTGAGATGACCGGTCAGCCTTTTGAGAAGATCGAGAAAGATACTGACCGCGACTACTTTCTCAGTGCCGCTGAAGCCAAGGATTACGGCCTGATTGATCGGGTCATCGCCCATCCCACCGACGCCTGAGCTGGCGTCAGACGCTTGCGTAAGCTCGATCACTCCCCTGTTGTGATCGCAGCTCTGATGGCCAAGCTCTACTACGACATCGATGCTGACCTCAGCCTGCTGAACGGCAAGACGGTGGGCATCATTGGCTATGGCTCCCAGGGCCACGCCCACGCCCTCAACCTCAAGGACAGCGGCGTCAACGTGGTGGTGGGCCTCTACGCCGGCAGCCGCTCAGCTGACAAGGCCCGTGCCGACGGTCTTGAGGTGCTGAGCGTGGCCGAGGCCGCCGCCAAGTCCGACTGGATCATGGTGCTGCTTCCCGATGAGGCCCAGAAGACCGTCTACGAAGCTGAAATCGCCCCCCACCTCACGGCCGGCAAGGTGTTGAGCTTTGCCCATGGCTTCAACATCCGCTTTGAGCTGATCAAGCCCCCAGCCGATGTCGATGTGGTGATGATTGCCCCGAAGGGTCCCGGTCACACGGTGCGCTGGGAGTACCAGAACGGCATGGGGGTCCCTGCCCTGTTTGCCATCCAGCAAGATGCGACCGGCCATGCCCGCGAGCTCGCCATGGCCTACGCCAAGGGTATCGGCGGCACCCGTGCCGGCATCCTTGAAACCAACTTCAAAGAAGAGACCGAGACCGATCTGTTTGGTGAGCAAGCCGTGCTTTGCGGTGGCCTCAGCGAGCTGGTCAAGGCTGGTTTTGAAACCCTGGTGGAAGCTGGCTACCAGCCCGAGTTGGCTTACTTCGAGTGCCTGCACGAGGTCAAGCTGATCGTGGATCTGATGGTCAAGGGCGGTCTCACCGCCATGCGCGATTCGATCTCCAACACCGCCGAGTACGGCGATTATGTGAGCGGTCCTCGCCTGATCACCGCAGAGACCAAGGCCGAGATGAAGCGCATCCTGGCCGACATTCAAGACGGTACCTTTGCCCGCAATTTCGTGGCCGAGTGTGAGGCCGGCAAGCCCGAGATGCAAAAGTGTCGTGAGCGTGATGCTGCCCATCCGATCGAGCAGGTGGGCAAGGGCCTGCGTTCGATGTTTAGCTGGCTCAAGACTGCCTGATCGGGTGTGAGTTGGCTGCTGGTGGTCTTGGCTTGCGGCCTTGATCACCTGGTGGGAGATCCGCGCCGTTGCCTGCATCCGGTGGTGGTGATGGGCTGGTGCATCAGCCGTTTGCGCTGGCTGGCGGAGGCTTGGGCTTGCGGTCGCCCCAGGCGGCTGCGGCTGGCAGGGGTGTTGATCACCATGTTGCTGGTGGGCTGTAGTGGCCTGGCGGGCTGGAGCTTGGAGTGGCTGGCCCTCTCCCATCAAGGCGGCTTGGTGGCAGCTGCTTTGCGCCCCCTGGCCCAGCTCATGGTCGTCATTGGCTTGGCCAGTGCCCTGGCTGGTCGCAGTTTGGCTTGGGAAGTGCGCCAGGTCTTGGCTTTGTTGCCTGATCTGCCCGCAGCCCGTGAGCGGTTGGCCTGGATTGTGGGCCGTGACACGGATGACCTCAGCGAGCCCGAGATCCTGCGGGCCCTGGCCGAAACCGCCAGTGAAAACGGAGTGGATGGCTTGCTGGCGCCCCTGTTCTGGATGTTGGTGGGGTCGGCTTTGGGCCATCCCCTCGCGTTGGCCTGGGCCTTCAAGGCGGCC
>CAMDVN010000096.1 GCA_945877595.1 Cyanobium sp. NIES-981
GGGTTTTTTCATGTTTGCCTGTGAGGCCCCTTGGGGTTGCCCCGATCCAGTGGACAGGTGTCAGGGCTCCACGGGTGTGGGTGCACGGGAGGCGATGAACTGCTGTTCGGAGTCGATTGGGTTGAGGTAGCGAATCGTTGCGTGACGACGCCACGGCGTTGTCCCAGCACCAGCCCTCCGCTCCCTTCACGGGGTGCCATGGGTGAAACGTGCACCAACAAGCGAGACGCGCGAAGCCTTAAAAAACCAGGCTGGGCCTGGGTTTTGCTGACGCCCCCAGTTGGATTCGAACCAACGACCGGCTGCTTAGAAGGCAGCTGCTCTATCCGGCTGAGCTATGGGAGCCGTTCCGCTTGAAGGCGGTTGGTTGAATTGTGCCAGCACCGTGCACCGCAGCTCCATGGATGGAGGGAGGAGTCGACGGTGCCTTTGGCACTCATGCGGATTAAGCCCCTAGAGTTGTGGGCTGCTTCGTTTTGGCTCCATGGCGCTCAGCCGGCTCAGCGACAGCCAGAAAATCGACCTGGTGGAGCGCTACCGGCGGGGGGAGTCCAGTGCTGAATTGGCGGTGGCGTTTGGGTGCAGTCCCAACACCGTGAGCCGCACCGTCAAGGCGGCCCTTTCCCCTGCTGACTACCAGCAGCTCAAGCAGCAGCGAGGCCGCAGTAGTTCGTCGACGCCCCCCAGCGGCCTTGCAGCTGTAACCACGGTGCCCGAAGTCACTGTGCTCGAAGGCATGGTGCCCGAAGTCACGGCGGGTGAAGCCACTGCGGATGACGTCACCGCGGATGACGACACGCTTGAGGCCAATACGCTTGAGGCCAACACTGAAATCTTGGCTCAGTCCAACGCCACGGTTGCTGTGCCTACTGAAGTGCAGGGCGAAATCGCAGGCCTGATTGAAACGGCTGACCTGATTCCCGCAGAAGACCAGATCGACCCAGAAGACCAGAGTGCTGCCGAGGCCCCGGTGGCGGTGCTGGCCATTGACGATGCCGATGACTTCGCCAGCGATGACGCCAGCGACGATCTCGATACCGATACTGATACCGACAGCGACACCGAAACCGAGCTCGATACTGACGACTCCTTCGTTGGGACCCCTGCCCAGGCGCTTGAGCTCAATCACGATCCGGTGCAGGTTCACCCCCTTGTGGTGGCAGCTCTGCCAGAGAGCCTCTACATGCTCGTCGACAAAACCGTGGAATTGCAGGCCAAGCCGCTCAAAGATTTCCCTGAACTCGGTCGGCTTCCCCCGGAAGAACAAGACCGCCAGGCCTTGCTGTTGTTCTCCAATCCGCGCCAGGCCAAACGCCACTGTGGCCGCACCCAGCGGGTGATCAAAATGCCCGATCCTGCCGTGTTTGAGCGCACAGCGTCTTACCTGCTGGTGCAAGGCATTAGCAGACTCGTGCTGGAAGGCACGCTCTATTCCCTGCCGGGAAGCTAATCCTCCGGATCGAGGGCTTGTGGTGCCAGCAGGGCGGCACTGCAGCCGCCACTGATCACTCCGATTACCAGAGCAATCCCCACCAGAAAGCCAACCGGCATGGGCGCGCTGGGGCCAACCCCCAGGTTGAGCTGTTCACGACGGTCCAGGTTTTGAGTCCCCAGGCAAAGGATCAGCAGGAGTAACCCGCCGCCCAGCAAGCTGGCCAAGGTCAGTCGCAGCCGCAGCAAGATCACGGGCTCAGGCACCATCGGGTTGTTGATGAGTTTGGCGGTTTGAGGCCAGCCCGGCCTCGCGGCCCAGATCCGTGTTTGCCGTGGCGTCCCAGTCAGGCTGATGCAGCAGGGCATAGAGCTCCCGGCGACTGTGCCCGCTCTGTTGGGCCAGTTGGCGTGCTGCTTCGGCTTTGCTGTGGCCTTGATCGAGCAGCTTCTGCAGGGCGGCTCGGAGCTGGGGTTCGTCCCAGGTGCTGCCGGCTGGTGCAGCGCTGCCCCCCAGCACCAGGGTGCATTCACCCTGGGGCGGTATACGCCGAAAGTGCTCCAGGGCGGCGGCCACCGTTGGCCCCACCTGCTCCTCATGCCGTTTGGTGAGCTCGCGTGCCACCTGCAAGGGTCGATCGCCCAATACCGCCAGGAGGTCTTCAAGCAACTCCAGCAGCCGGTGTGGTGCCTCGTACAGGACCACGGTGCGCGATTCCTGGCTCAGCTCGGCCAGGCGAGCGCGGCGCTGGCTGGCTTTGGCCGGCAGAAACCCTTCGAAGCAGAAGCGACCGCAGGGCAGGCCGCTGCTCACCAGTGCGGTGGTCACGGCACAGGGCCCGGGCACACAGATCACCGGCAGGCCAGCCTGCCGGGCCGCGGCCACCAGCGCTTCGCCCGGATCCGAGATGCCTGGCAGGCCGGCGTCGCTCACCACGGCGACTGTTTCACCGGCCGTGAGGGCCTCGAGCAGTTCGGGGATGCGTTGGAGCTGGTTGTGCTGGTGAAAGCTCACCAGCCGCTGACCCGCTTCACGGTTGCGCAGGCCGAGCTGATGCAGCAGCAAGCCGCTGCGGCGCGAGTCCTCGCAGGCGATGCGCTTGGCTCCCGCCAGCACCTGCCTGGCCCTGGGGGAGAGATCCCCCAGGTTGCCGATCGGCGTGCCCACCAAATACAGCACTCCGGCGGCGGGTTCAACCTCCTGCACAATGCTCCTCGATTGGGGCTGTTGCCCGCCTGCGTGTCCATGATGCCCGCCGCCCCCGTTGTGCCCGTTGGCATCAGTTCCGACCAGCTGCTGGCTGTGCTGCGGCCGCTGTGCTGGGGCGCAGCCGACATCTTGCTGGCCTATGGCCGCGGCGAGCAGCCCCCCCATGGCTTTTCCCCTGCGTTGAGCGTGGAGGACGGTGGTGACGGCCCGGTGAGTGCGGCTGATCTGGCCGTTAACCACTGGCTGCTTGAGGGCCTAGGGACGGCGTTTCCCGCAGCCCCCTGGACCCTGCTCAGCGAGGAGACCGCCAAGCAGCAGCTTCAGCCGGGCGTCCCCTTGCCGGCTGAGTGGCTGTGGATCCTCGACCCCCTTGATGGCACCAAGGATTTTTTGCAAGGGACCGGCGAGTATGCCGTGCACCTGGCCCTGGTGTGTGGTGGTCGGCCGACCTTTGGCGCGGTGCTGCTGCCGGCCCTTGAGGAGCTCTGGTTTGGTCTGCTGCCTGGGGGTGAGGCGGGCCCCGCCGCCGAGGCCTGGTGCGAAGACCGTGCCGGTCGGCGCACCCTGCCAAGGCTCAGCCCCCGCCGAGCCCTGGGCGAGTTGCTGCTGGTGGCCAGTCGCAATCACCGCGATCAGCGCCTTGAGGATCTATTGGCGGCGTTGCAGCTGGGCGGAAGCCTGTCAATCGGCAGCGTGGGCGGCAAGGTGGCCACAATCCTTCGCGGTGAATCCGACCTCTACCTGTCACTTTCAGGCCGTAGTGCCCCCAAAGACTGGGACATGGCGGCCCCCGAGGCGGTGCTGCGGGCTGCGGGTGGTTCCTTCAGCCATGCCGATGGCCGGCCCCTGCTTTACAACACCGGCGATGTGCAGCAGTCGGGCTGCTTGATTGCCAGCCATGGCCCCAGCCATGGCGAGCTCTGTGGGCAGGTGGCTGCGCAGCTGGCCAGCCTCGACCCAGGGTTCAGGGTCTGAGCCAGGGTCTGAATCAGGGTCTGAATCAGGCCATCCAGCTCTTCTGCCCCAGCAGCATCTGATCCCATCAATGGCCCTCTGTCACATGTGACAAGGTGAACACCACGCCAAAGCCAATCGCACCCAGCACGCTGATCAGGTCGTCGGTGCCGTCAAAGGCCTCGGGCACCACCGTTTGCAGCGTCATGGCCAAAATCCCGCCGCCGGCAATCGCGATCAGTGTGGCTTGAACAAAGGCGCTGCTATCGCGCAGGAGCACGAAGGCCAGCCACGATGACAGCGTGCAGGCCACGGTCACCATCAGCCAGATCAACACAATCCGCCGCTCGGGAATGCCGGTACGGCTCAGCCCAGCACCACTGGCCAGCCCCTCGGGAATGTTGGCAATGAAGACCCCAATGATCATGGCCGCGCTGATGATCTTGTTATCCAGCAGGCCGATGCCGATGCTGGCGGATTCAGGAATGCCATCGATGAGGGCTCCCATCACCAGGGCCATGGCCCCCGTATTGGCGGCGGGGTTGCCGCCGTGCTCACAGGAGCGTCGATCTTTGTTGCCCAGCCGGATCAGGGCACGGTTGGCGACCACATACATCAGCAGGCCGATGGCCATGCCCAGGAACGACGGGGCCAGTCCACCCGTCTGAAAAGCCACGGAGATCAGGTCGTAGGAGAGCAGGGCGATCAGCACCCCGGCCGTGAAGGCCAGCAGCCCTGCGATCACCTTGGTGCTGGGCTTCAACCGCGCGCCCAAAAAGGCTGAAGCCGTCAGTGAAACCGAGGCAATAAAGCCCCAGTAGATGGCATCCCACTGCGTGCCCCCAGTGGTGGCCCCCGTCAAAACGGTTGATCCAAACAGCGGCAACAACATGGTGGGAGATCGGTTGGTTTGGTTTGGTGCTGATCAGAGTGGTAATACCGAGTAAGCACCACTGATCACGTCGGCCCAGAAGCGGTAGGGCCCACTGTGAATGGGGGTGAAGCTCAGGGCTGGCGGATTGCCGTGGGTGGTGAGCTGGCCATACCGCCGCAGGGTGGCCTGGGTGGGATCCCCAGCACTTGGATTGGTGCCGCAGAAATCTGTGCCGTAACCATCGAGTTCGTAGTCGGCGAACACCATCTGCCAATCCGTTTGGTTGGCAACGTATTTGTACGAGTAGGTGGTGCCCGCTTGCAGCTGTACGCAGCGCTGGAACCGACCACCGCCAAGATGTTGCATCAGGTTGTCTGGAGATTGGGGATCCCAGGCCTTGAGGGGGCCCTCGAAACTGCCCACCAATGACAAGCTGTTGAGGCCGGTGGTGGGCTCCAGCCGGCCTGGGCCTGAGATCACTTCAATGCCAAATTCATCGCTGTCCAGGTGGTAGGTAAAGCGAAGCCGGCTTGCTGCATTCAGATTGAAATAGATGTTCCATTCCTGGGGCTTGCCGTGCCAGGCCATGCCCCGGAGTGCGATGCCTTCGCTGTGCTCGGGAGCATCGAGCCAGCAGCCAAAGCCCATGGTGTCGAGGAACAGCTCTGCACCAATCGCAAAATTCACCACATGGCTGCCCGCCGCGGTTTCCACCTCGAGAGCCACCAGGTCGGCTTGATCGCTGGCGACCAGGCTGCGGCCCGCCACGGTGGGGTCAAAGGGGGCCTCGCTAAACACCGAGCCCAGCAGTTGGATGGAGTCGCGCCGGTTCAACAGGGGCACGGCGCTGCCATCGGGACCCTGCACCTCCATGCGGGGGTGGGTCTGGGGATCAACCAGGCGGAAGCGGTAGAGGCCGTCGTCAATCGCCTTGATCGTGCAGCCTGAATGCATGGCGGTGCCATGGCTGCTGCCAAATCCCGTGCCCCTGACCAGCGATCCCTGCCCGTTGTTAAGGCCCGAGAAGCCGAAATCTTCCTCGCCGTGGGCCGAGATCAGAAACTGGTAAACCCCATCGGCGCGGAAGTCGATGCCCCCATTACGGCGCAGTGGCACCTCCAGCGACCAGGCTCCATCGGGGTCCTGCTGGAAGGAGCGGCCAGGTCTGCGGGCCTGAAACTTCTCAAACATGTTGAGCCCATCCCAGACAAAGCCGTTGAGCTCGTAGCCCTGGAATGAGTCCACTGGCTCGAGCCACAGGCCGTCGCCGCCACCTGAAGTGGTGGGGGTGAGAGTCAAGGTCTGTTTCTGGCTGTCGTACTGCAACAGCACTTCACCATCGCGATGTGCTTGCAGGTTGATGTTGGGCAGATGGTCTCCCAAGGGATCCTCGGCCAAGTGCCAGTTGCAAAACCCTGGGCCATGACCACTGCTGCCCGCCTTGAGCTGGCGACGGGGGTTGTGATTGATGACCAGGCGCAGGGAGTAAAAGCCACCGTGCTCGGGGCCCCGGGGCCCTTCAAGGCGCAGGCTCCGCTGCCAAAGGTGCTCGCCAACCCGAGCCAAGTCAAGATCGGTATCAAAGGGGTTCCAGCGCCAGCGGCGCGGATGCACCGTGCCGATCACCGAAATGCTTTCCACGGCCGTGGCATGGAGATGCTGTTTGGAATGGTGCGGAAAAGGCTGAATGGTCACCGAACGAGGGCTCTGCTGTTTCGGTCTTAGCCAGATCGGCTGGCCGTTGGCTGGCAATCGGTGGATTTGACATGGCAGCCAGGCAAGTTGGTTTTGAAACTTGTTTCAGAGTTGATTGCGGACCCGCCCAAATTTTGCTAGAGAGGGGAAACGCCTATCTGATTGAAGGTTGCCTGGCCCATGAACAAAAGGATTCTTGTCGTTCTCTCCGAGTGGGGCTACTGGGGCGAAGAGCTGATCGGACCCCTTGACGTCCTGAAAGGGGCTGGGTATCAGCTTGATTTCATGACCGCCTTTGGACGCAAGCCTCCAGCATTGCCGCCAAGCTATGATGCGAC
>CAMDVN010000097.1 GCA_945877595.1 Cyanobium sp. NIES-981
ATCACCATGCCGATAACCGTGGCGGAAGCGAAGTCGTATTCCTCCAGCTTCTGGATGATCAAAGTGGGGGTAATCAGGTCGCGGAACGGCACGTTGGAGGAGATCATCACCACCGAGCCGTATTCGCCTACGGCCCGGCTGTAGCCCTGTGGCGGCCTCCAGCTCCTCCCTGCTCGGGTCAAGTCGCTCCACGGCCCTGATTAGGCCTCCTGGATCAGATCTTCCAGATCTACAGGGGTGTGCTGGTAGCGGCGAGACATTGGTATCACCAACCTAATGTTGGCTAGCAGCATGCGGATGCGAGCTTTGTTGGCCTGCCGCAGGCAGATCTGCAACTCGAGCACCTTCATCCCTGTTTCCTTGGCCCAGGCGGTGAGATGGGGAGCCACACCGCCTGTTCGCAGCTTCATCTCCTGAGCTAAGTCAGTGAGGTGGGTTTGGGGTTCTGTTCATGGTTGACCGTTTGCGAGGTCCATTGCACAGCGGTTGCCGGTGGCAGCAAGCTTGCTCCCATGGCTCGCTTGCTGCGCTATCTGAGTTTCCCGCTGCTGTGCTGTCTGATCGGCCTGGTCGTGGTGTTTGTCAGCTATGGCGGCCTGAGTCCCACCGGCCTTGAGGCCACCTGGATCACCTGGTGCTGCTGGCGCTGGAGATGAGCCTCTCCTTTGACAACGCCGTGGTCAACGCTCGGGTGCTGGAGCAGCTCACCCCGGGTCAGCAGCGCTTCTTCCTGAGCTGGGGGCTGGTGATCCCAGTGTTCGGCGTGCGCATCCTGGGACCGCTGCTGCTGCTGAGCCTGGCGGGGGGCATCGGCCTGGGGGAGGCGCTCGATGCGGCCCTGCACAAGCCCGACCAGTACGAACTGCTGGCGCTGGCGGAGCCACGGATCCTGGCCTTCGGCGGCATGTTCCTGCTGATGGTGTTCCTGCGCTATTTCCTCGATGAGTTCTAGACGCTCCATTGGGCGGAGGTCCTGGAACAGCGCCTCAGCCGCGCCGACCGTGTGCCCTCCCTGGATGTGGCCTTGGCACTGCTGATCCTGATGGGGGTGGCCTTGGCGCTGCCAGCGGGGATGCGCAGCGATTTGCTGTTCTCTGGCCTGATCGGCCTGGTGCTGCAGATCCTCAGCACCTCCCTTGCGGATTCCTTTGACGGCGAGGAGGAGGCCGTGGGTCGCATGGCAATCAAGAGCGGCTTTGCCACACTGGTGTATCTGGAGCTGCTGGATGCTTCCTTCAGCCTCGATGGCACCATCGGCGCCTTCGCTATCTCCACCGACCTGGCGCTGATCCTCACCGGCCTGAGCCTCGGGGCACTGTTCATCCGCTCGCTCACGGTGATGCTCAGCCGGGAGAAGGCGCTCGATCAGCTGATTGATCTGTCTGGAGCACGGCGCCCACTACGCCATTGGCGCCCTGGGATTGCTGATGCTCTCTGGAGTGGTGATCGGCCGCTGGGGCTGGCACGTGCCGGAATGGCTCAGCGGTTTGCTCGGTGTGGTGCTGTAGTTACTGGCGCTGGAAGATTCCATGCAACACAAGCGTGCCCAGGCTTGAGTCGGGATCTTCAGAAAAGCCCCTGCTGGAAGGCCAGGGGCTGAGTCGAGAGAGTGGGCTAGCCGGGCTCAGAGAGCTGGATCACCCCGTTCGCCGGTGCGGATGCGAAGGGTGGTTTCGACCGGGGTGACGAAGATCTTGCCGTCGCCGATCTCACCGGTATGTGCCGCATCGGCGATGGCCGCGAGGGCGGCCTCCACCTTGTCGTCGGCGACCACAACAGCGACGCGCGCTTTGGGAAGGAACTCGACGGTGAATGCATTGCCGCGGTAGCGCTCCACCTGTCCCTTCTGTCGGCCGAAGCCCCGCACATCGTTGACGGTCATGCCGACGACGTCGATGGCGACGAGGGCGGATTTGACAGCCTCCAGCTTGGAGGGGCGGATGACAGCAGTGATCTGTTTCATGGCGTCCGTCTCAGTAGTTCATTGGGTCGTAGGCCTCTTCGCCGTGGGCGACGAAGTCCAAGCCGCGCTCTTCCTGCTCGGGGCTCACCCGAAGGCCGCAGGTGGCACCCACGATCCAGAGGATCACGGCCGTGCCGATTCCCACGAAGCCGTAGGAGATCAACACCGCCTTGACGTGGGCCACAAACAGGGCACCGTTGCCGCCGGCCGCCAGGATCTCAGCCGATTTTGGGAAGTAGTCGGCTGGCACCAGGGCGGGCACGGCCAAGGCACCGGTCAGCAGGGCCCCGACGGTACCGCCTACGCCATGGACGGCATAGGCATCGAGGGAATCGTCGAACTGGATGGCGGCCTTCACCTGCACGGCGAAGTAGCAGGCCGCAGCGGTGGCCGCGCCAATGATCAGCGCCTGGGGCATGTAGACAAAGCCGGCTGCCGGGGTGATGCCCACCAGCCCGGCCACAGCGCCGGTGGCGGCACCTACGGCGGTGGGTTTGCCATCGCGGAGCCACTCAATCAGACACCAGGTCAGCAGGGCCGTGGAGGCCGAGAGCGTGGTGGTCAGGAACGAGAAGCCTGCCCCCTTGGCGGCAAAGTAGCTGGCGCCGTTGAAGCCGAACCAGCCAAACCAGAGAAGCCCTGCCCCTAGCAGGATGAAAGGAACGTTGTGGGGCGGGCGCTTGTTACCGGGAAAGCTGCTGCGCGGTCCCACGATCGCGGTCGAGACCAGAGCTCCGACCCCGGCGGCGATGTGCACCACGGTGCCGCCAGCGAAGTCGATCGCGCCGATTTCACCGAAGGGGCCCAGATAGCCTCCGCCCCAGACCATCTTGGCCATCGGGCAGTAGACGAACAGGCTCCACAACAGTGAGAACCAGAACCAGGCCTTGAAGTTGATGCGCTCCACCAGGGCGCCCGAGATCAGGGCCGGGGTGATGATCGCGAACATGCCCTGGAACAGGGCAAATGAGGAGGCTGAGATGGCGAAGCCGTCGGCCAGCGGGGCGTCGCCCAGCTCACCGCCCACACCGTTGAGCCACATCTGGCCAAGGCCGCCGATGAAGGGGCTGCCGAAACCGGTGTCAAAGGCTAGCGAGTAGCCCACAACCACCCAAAGCACGCCGATGAGTCCCATCAAAAAGAAGCTCATCATCATCGTGTTGAGCACGTTCTTGGCGCGGGTGAAGCCGCCGTAGAAGAACGCCAGGCCGGGGGTCATCAGCAGCACCAGGGCCGACCCCATCAGCATCAGCAGGGTGTCCGCACCGTCGGTGGGAACCTTCTGGAGGGCGGCCTTGGCCGAGCCGGCCATCAGGGGAAGCAGCCCTGCGCCGAATGCGAGAAGCAGCAAGGCGTAGCGCTTGAGCTCAGGGTTCTGAACCATGGCCAACGCCTTGCTGCGGTAGCGATCAAAAACAGCCAGGGGGGTTGGACCGCCACCGGCCATGGGGAGATGAACCATCGAGCGAAGTGACTCCTAAAGAATCAAGGCAGAACTTTCAAGCTCCGCCGAACCCCCAGGCTGTATCCGCTCACACCGTCTGTGGAATCTCGCGATTGACTTTGCGGAGTTCCGCTCAGCTTCCTGGGAGATTGGCCAGGGACTCACTGGCACCCATCACCACCAGGAGTTCGCCCGCCAGAAGCACGTGGGAGGCAGGTGGGTTCACCGTCAGTTGGTTGTCCGGTCCGGCGGCAAGCACACTCACGTTGTAGTTCTTGCGCAGGTTGATCTCCCGCAGCGACTGGCCGATGAAGGCGGCGGGTACCCGGATCTCCTCAATGCTGTTGTGGTCATCGAGCCGCAGACGCTCCAGCAGGTTGGGGCGCACCAGCTCCATACCCAGACGTCGGCCTTGCATTTTTGAAGGGAAAACCACCCGATCTGCACCGACGCGCTGCAGCATCTTCATGTGCAGATCGGTTGTCGCACGCGCAATTACCTGTTTGACCTTCGTTCCAGGGGCATCTTTGGCGATTAATGTCGCAGTGATACTAACTTCAATGGGTTCGCTCATGGCAACAACCACTGTTTCCATGTCGAGCACACCAGCGGCCCGTAGCGCTTCTTCGTCGGTGCAATCGACCACACGGGCTTCCACCGAGGGATCGATCAGCCGAAGTTGATCAATGGCGCGTTGATCAATGTCAACAGCGAGAACGTCGGCACCGCAGCGGATCAACTCGTCAATTACTGAGGAACCAAATCGCCCCGCGCCAATGACGGCAAAACCGTGAGTCTCTGGGCCCTGCTGCGAACGCCACTGCCACCAGGAGTTTGTTGTAGACATAATGATTAGAGGAAAATTTCTTCTCGGGGGTAGCCAACTCGTGAAGGCGGCCTGTTTCCGTAAAGTGCCGCGAGCAGAAGCATGATGCCGAGCCGGCCCACGAACATACCCACAATTAAAACGAGCTGTCCCCAGCGGTTGAGCTCGGCGGTAACCCCAACGTCCAATCCAACTGTGCAAAAAGCTGACATGCAGGTGAACAGCTTTTCCAAGAAGCTGAAATTCGTCCGTGCTACTTCTCCACTCGCAGTAGGCCCGATACCAAGCAAAAGCACCATCAATAGTACAAAGATAGCCGAAGCCAGTGCCACACCTACGGCTTTCAGCAACAGATCGCCGGAGATCTCACGGTTGCGAATGATGACGTTTTTACGGCCCTCCAGAGTCGATCGTGTTGCCGCCATCAACAGGGCAAAGGTGGTGGTTTTGATACCACCACCGGTTCCACCAGGGCTGGCGCCTATGAACATCAATACGATCATCAACAGCAGACCGGCCTCTGAGAGGGTTTCAACGGAAAGAGGAACTGTATTGAAGCCAGCGGTACGGGTGGTGATCGACTGAAACAGTGTGACCTGAAAACGTTGCCAGAGGTTCAGATCCACAACAACACCGCCAACCGCAAATTGTTCAGTAAACAGCAGAGCAATGGCACCACCAAAGATCAATAAGAGCGTGCTGCGTACTACAAGGCGCGTGTGGAGGCTGAGGCGTCCAAGGTGCTTAAGCTGAAAGCGTTTGGACCATAGGTCATTGATCACGCGCCAGCCAATGCCACCAATGACGATCAAACTGCCGATGACCCCGTTTACGACCGGATTGTCGCGGTAGGCGACAAGGTTATCGCTCCTCAGACCAAAGCCAGCGTTGTTGTAAGCGCTGATGCAGTGGAACAAGGCGGACCAGAACCTTTGCAGCGGGTTCTCGATGTCAGTGAACCCAAAGGCATAAAGGACCACGGTGCCTATGCCCATAACCATGAAGCCAGCCAGGAGAATGCTGTTGAAAGTCGGACCAATGCCCCCAACGCCGAACTCATCAAGGGCTCGGCCTTTGTCGAGGCGATGACGTAGGCCCGAGCGCCCCTGCACGAAGCCCTGTAGAAACGTGGTGATGGCCATCAGACCCAGGCCGCCGGTGACGATCAGGCCAGCCAGCACCACCTGACCAAAAGGCGTTAGCTCGCGACCAATATCGATAATTGACAGGCCTGTTACAGTAATTGCTGAGGTTACGGTAAACAGTGCTTCCCAGAGCCCAACGTCATCGCTGGAGCAAAACGGGCTTGCCAGGATAAAAGTACCTGAAAGAATCACCAACGCTCCTGTGACCACCGCGAATTGAGGCACGGTGAGTTTGTGACGCCACCTCTGGATGGCATGGAGTGAGTCGTTCAGGCGCGCGGGTGCCATTTGTAAGTCGGTAAGGATTTTAGGGTAATTTTGTGAGTTAGGTCCATCAAGCGATTACTTTCCAGGGCTCATTAGAAGTCAAGTAGCGCTCAATGCCTGAAACGATTCTCGCCACCACAGTAGTGACAGAAGTCCCCTGATGTCATGGGTGAGAGCGGCCAAGCCCTCGGTGATCGACCAGAAGCCATCGAGCCGCAGGGCGTTCATGGCCAGGCTGCGGAGCGTGGCCATGATCTGCACCCCGTTGGTCTCGCGGTAGCGGTGCGCGTCCTCCCAGCGTTGGGTGTCGCGGGGCTAGTGCCAGGAGTTCTCGATTGGCCAGCGGTCGCGCAGTGTTAGATATCAGGCTCGGTGAACTTAAGCGTTGGCATTGGCACTACGTCGCCAGAGCCGCCAGATTTTCTCAGTCTCAAGGTAAAGGAAGAACAGCAAACTGAAGCCAATGCAGATCAACAGGTCTTGAGCATTCAGCGGTGTGGTGCCAAAGAAGCCTGAAAAAGTTGGTACATAGAGCAGCAACATCTGCAGGGTTGTGGTGAGCAGTACAGACCAAAGCAGCCAGGGATTCGAGAAAGGGGCCACTTGAATCAAAGGGAGGGTGCTCCTGGCGGAGAGTGCATGGCCCATTTGGGCGAGGCAAAGGGTGGTGAATACCATGGTGGCCCAGGGAGCTTCGCGACCTGCTGCCGTCAGCATCAAGCCAATGGTGATCAAGCCAAACACAATTCCGACCCGCAGGATGTAATTCCCGGTGCCCATGGCAAAAATGGATTCGCCAGGTTCAGCTGGTGGTCGGTCCAT
>CAMDVN010000098.1 GCA_945877595.1 Cyanobium sp. NIES-981
GATGCGATCCCGCAGGCGTTCTCCACGGCTCAGGCCGTAGTCGCCAGGCTCAAGCAACATCTCCTTGGGCCGCTCAAGCTTGGAGATTTCCTCCAGCAGGGAGGCCGGCAGCAGGGTGCCTTTTAACTCAAGGGCCTGGAAGGTAACGGTGGCGGTATTGCGCGACATGGCTCAGAGGGTGGGGGCAGGAAGTAGGAGGAACACGCCGATCACATCCACAGCCGGGGCCGGTTCGCAGTTGAAGCGCATCCGTAGCGACTCGCCGCGCCGCAGTGATGCCTCCCGTACTCGGCGGTGGTCGTCTTCCGCTAGCTGGGCGCGGCGCTCGGCCAGAGCCTTAAAAGCTGGCTGCAATCCCTCCAGACCATCAATTACCTCCTTGAGCCACTTCTGACGCTGGCCAGAATCCACGTCGTCGCTGGGTGGCGCTTCCAACAGCTCCAGGGCTGCTAATCCTTCCAAGGATTCCACTTGATCGCCTACCACTCGCACGGTGAGGCATTCCTCGACCAGCAGATCAGGCAAGGCCTCATAGCCACTGCCGCTCCACCGATCCTGATGCAGCTGGTGACGCAGGCGCAGCACCAGCAGTTGTGTCCGTGTTTGCACGGTTTTGGTGCGGATAACGGAAGCTCGGGCTGCCAGCTTGGGCTCCAGGCCACTGAGCGCCCGCTCCGCTACAAAATCCGCCAGCTCCACCACCAGGGGGTGGGAGCGGCTGAGCAGCTGGCTGCCGTCCCGAGCCGGCGAGCGGAAGCTAACTTTCAACTTGCCGCTGAGGTCGTGGTTTTGCAGCCGCTCGCACAGGGCAATGCGGTTGTCTTCCAAGCGGGTGAGATCCAACTCCCAGCAACCGCTGCCAGCTCCCATCGGACCAATCGGCAGGTCTAGTCGCCGGCAGGCATTCACCACCAGTCTTTCAACTGCGGCATCACTGCCGAGCGATTCGCGCATCTTGTCCCACTCGCCTAGAGCTTCTTCTGGCTTGAGGCTTCGCTGGGCAAAGATCGTGCGTGTGGCCTTGGCGTTCTCTTTAGCGCTCTGCCATCCAGCATCGATCGCTGCTTCCAGTTGCAGCTGGCTGGCTGTTTCCGTGCTCAGCCCTAGATCGAAGTGCAGCTGTTGCTCCTGTGCAATTGGACCCAGGATGCTGCTAAGCACCGCCTGGGTGATTGTGTTGGCGTTGCCGGGGATGGGCACACTCACCCCCAGCTCCTTGCGGATTGTTTTTTCCTTCTCCAGGATCACCGTGCGCACTCGATCGTCTACCGGATTCGAACTGCCCCCGTGCAACATCAAGGCCCGCACTGCGGATCGTGCCTGGCCAAAACGATCCACCCTGCCTTCTCGCTGCTCATGGCGGGTGGGGTTCCAGCAGAGGTCGTAGTGCACCACAGCATCAAAGGTGTGCTGCAGGTCGATTCCCTCTGATAAACAATCGGTGGCTACCAGCACTGGCACCTTGCCATCCGCAAGTACTTGCTGCAGCTCACGAATTCGTCCAACCCGCTCCTCCGGTGGTAGTTCACCTGTCACCGCCATCACCACGTGATTACGTTTAGGCAGCTCATCTGTCAGCTGCTCAGCTAAGTAGTGGGCTGTCGGCCGGAAGCGACAGAACACCACCGGGCGGAAGCCCTCCGCTAGTAGGGCCTTGAGCTCTTTGACCAGTTGCTTGAGCTTGGGGTCGTGGGCCTTGCCGCGCAATAGATCGGCGCGGGCAATCAGGTCTTGCAGGTGCTCCGCGTCTTCTGGCCTGGCTAGATCAGATCCAGGTGCTGCCTCTTCTGCGCTGAACTCTTCCTCCGTGCCATCAAGTACGGCCAGAGCAGCAGCGGCTTCTAGGTCCTTCGCCATCTGATCCTCATCAGCTGGGCTGTCAGTTGCATCGCTGCCCTGCAGGTTGACCAACTTGGTGCGTAGTGAGGCCGATGCTGCAGCTGGGCTGCTGCTAACGCAGCGCAGCAAGGCAAGCGCTGCCCACCAGCTCATTCGCTGGCGAAACTTGCTAGCCCCAGCGCTGCGGCGCACGAGTTCACGAGCGTATTCAAGAACGTCGTTAAATAGAGCTCCCCAATCACCGGCCAGGGTGTATTCGGACTCACGCGTTTCTCGGTCAGGGAAGTCGGCACCATTGGTGCCCCACTCCTCCTTGAGATCCTGGCGGCGGCGCTGCACAAAATAACTGCCTAGCTCTTCCCTCAGACCCCGCCGGCGATCACCCTCTGGCATCTGGCTTAGGCCTTCAAACTTGGGATCGAGCAGCCCGAGCAAATTGTCGAATGCCTCCTTGTCGCCGCTGTGGGGTGTGGCCGTTAGCAGCACCAGGTGGCGTTCCGGCTTGCTGGAGAGACCGCGAAGCAGCTGGTAGCGCTGCTGGCGACCACCGCCCTTACGTGCTGCACAAGTGTGGGCCTCATCCACGATCACGAATTCGCCGCAGCTGCGCAGGAAGCCCTCGCGGTTGTGGTCGCTCTTGATCCAATCAAGGCTCACCACCGTGAAGGGGATCACATCAAAGATCGACTTGCCCGCTGACTCCCGTTCCAGTTTCTGGGCCGTGCCCGGCCGCACCACTTCGGCTGCGAGGTTGAACTGACCGATCATGTCTGCCCGCCACTTCTCACAAAGGTGGGGCGGGCAGATCACCGTGACCTTGCGGATCTCACCGCGATCAAGCAGTTCCCGTGCAATCAGGAGCGCTTCCACTGTTTTGCCAAGGCCTACCTCATCAGCGATCAGCACACGCGTTACTGGTTGCTTGAGCGCCATCAACAGCGGCACAAGCTGATAAGGCCGGGGCTCCAGGGCCACATTGCCCAGGCTGCGGAACGGGCCCGCTCCAGCTCGGAGCTTGAGAAGTAGGGCATCACGCAGTAACAAGGCCGAACTCTGTGAGCCGCTCAAAGCAGGATCTGGGGGATCGAAGCTGGCGGGCTTCACTGCATCTCCCTCCAGCGGCCAATAGAGGGTGGCAATCGTCTGGTCACCACCACCCAGGGGCCGCAGCTTGAGCACCTGCTCTTGCTTTTCAGTGCTGCTCTGGGGCAGGGCAATCCATTCGCGTCCACGCACCTTGACAATCGCGCCTGGAGAGGGGATGTCAGTCAATGGAGCCTGGGTGGTGATTGTTGTCATTGCCCACCACCGAGCAACCCACCGTGTTGTTTGAACACTTGATCTAAGGCATCACCCAAGCTTCCTGGAGACTCTGAATTTGATGTGGAGGAAGGAATTGATCCTTTAGAACTGGTACTAAGTGATTGCCGCCCCTCTCCAAACAGCCAGCTGTATTCACTGAGCACAACCGGCCAGCTAATGGTGTCTTGGTTAAAAACCACCACCGTGATCCCAGCATCGGTGAGGGCCTGGCGTTTCTGTTGATCCAGCCGTTGTTGCAATGGCTGTTCGTGATGGGGACCATCAATGAATACCACGGCACAGGCCTGCTTATAGGTGAAATCTGGCGTCACGAAGTGACCTGCTACCTCCTGTTGGGCATTATCAGGCAGGTTGTGGCCATGTCGATAAATCGTGTCGAGCCAAAGCCGCTCTAGGGAGCTGCCAGCCATCGCCTGCAGACGTTCAAGAATGGCGCTACGACCATCTATACCCCCTTGACCGACTAACTCAGCCCTAGCCAGATCCAGGAGCCACTGCTTGAGTACAGGCAGCTGGCGATCGATCAAATCGTGATCGCGTTGGTTGTGGTAACCAAGCAAACAGCGGTAGCAACCTGCCTCGCATTCAGGGTCGGCATTGATCAGCTGGCCTTCTAATGCCGGCATTTCGCCGTCCCAGCGCCAGTGACAAATCTCGAGCGCGGTTCGAGCCACAGCCTGTAGGGCGGTGGGACTCTCAACAAGCCTGCTTAAGGCTCCAGCACCACCTTCTGCGGACTCGTAAAGAAGCAAAGCAGTGGCTGTCTCTTCATTTGGCATCAACTCAGCAGCTACTTCGCTGCCATCGAGCTGGAACGTCACCTCGATGCTCCGCTTGATCGCGCTCTTGACGCTCACCAGCTGCTCCGGCCGCCAGTCACTCAGGAAGCGCATCAGCAGAGCGTTCTTGCGGTCTTGTACATAAGGCGTGATTTTCACAAAGCCCACTTCTGGGCCGTCTTCGTCAGCGGCATCGCCGCTCAGGTCCTTCTCTCCCCCCCATTGCCCATTGATTGGGTGGATGGGAAAACCCATATCGTTTTTGTTTTCGCGCCGGCGCCAGCCCAGGTTTACGCGGCTGATCTGGGTTGCTGGGGCATAGCTGAGCTCAAGCAACGGCTGGCCATCGCATGACACCTGAGCTTTACCCACCTTCACCACGCCGTTTTCTTTGGGAAATTCGTAGGTGGTGATCAGTTCGTAGCCGAGCCGCTGGCGCTCCTCGTCATCGGAGGTGATTCGATCCGCCCGCTTGGTAGTGACCTGCTCGATCTGATACAGCTTCGGGATGCGCACCGCTTTGCCATCAGGGTGCAGTTTTAGTGGTGTACCGCAGTGACAGCACAACTCAAGTTCTGCAGAATCCCCCAGATGGGCATGGCCGCAGGCGCCGCACACCAGCGCATCCTGTGTGGCGAGCGTTGCTGTACCAGTTGCAACGGCGATGTCCTGCAAGCCCAGCAGAGCACCCTTCACCTTGTAGGTGTTGCCCTCGTGATATATCAACGAGTGGGGCCCGAATTCACTAATGCCGACAAATCGAGCCCTTGTTATATAGCTACCGCCGCCAACCTGATCCCGTGAACCGGGGATATAGGCCATCAGCGGCAAGCGCGGAAAGTTATATCCCGGCATGAAGCCCTGGCTGGCCAGGTAGCGGTAGGTGCTGAAGTCGTTGTTGTTGTTGCGGCTGCCTGGCTTATCTGCGAGCAACAACTGCTGCTGCATTCGAGCAGACCGCAAGCGCTGATCAGCGGCCTGGCGATCCCGCTCACTCAGGGCGTGATTGCCAAGATCTTTAGATGCCTGGCTGATTTGGCTATCAACAGCCTCCAGCAACTCGCGCCAGCGCTTGAGCGCAGCATCAAAATCAAGTGCCGTGCCACGAGTCAGGGATTCGAGCCAACTGCCCGTTAGCCAAGTGGGTGGTGTTGCCCCAAGCCACTTCTTGTCCAGCAGGTCGTCGACAATTGCTTGGCAATCGGCCTGAGCGGTGCGGTAGGCATCATCTTTGGAAAGCGCCTCCATCAGTTCAGGCTGGACGGGACGGCCCGCAGCGCTGAGATCTACTAGATCCTTCACCTTGCTGGGCAGTCGCTGGCGGGTGGCCGCCAGCCATAGCGCCCGGAAGTGGGCCTTGAGCAGCTCCTCATTGGCGAGCTCCAGTGTTGGCGCACTTACGGCACCTGCCACCATGCGCACTGGATCGGAGAAGAAGTACTGGTCGTGAGGTGAGGTCGCACCGCAGTAGCTGAGCACCAGCGCCGGTTGGCCGCTGCGACCAGCACGCCCACTGCGCTGTGCATAGTTCGCAGGTGTAGGCGGTACGTTGCGCATGTAGACGGTATTGAGTGAGGCGATATCAACGCCTAGCTCCATCGTTGGGGAGCAGTACATCAGCCGCAACGCGGCGCTACGGAAGCGTTCTTCCCTCCGTTCCCGTTCGCCCGCATCCACCTGGGCCGTATGTTCACGAGCCAGCAGGGTCTGCAGGAAAGGACGACCCTCAGTTGCTATTAAGGCTGCAAGGTCCCCGTAGAGTCGACGGAAGTAGGGATTTACGGGACCGCGGCGGCCGCTGTTTTGTCGAGCTGTCTCCAAGAGCGTGGCGTACCGGTCTTGGGGTTCGCAGTCCGCTTCCACCAGCGTCCAGCGCAGTGCTGTGCTGTTCAATCGCCATCCCTGGATCACCTCGCTGGCTTTGCGGCCCAGGCGCACCTCCACCGGTTTCACCAACCCCCAGGAGGTGAGCATCTCCAGGACGTGACCCAACACTTCTTGATAGAGCTCGTCCTTCCACTTGACGGTTCGAAAAAGATCGTCCACAGAGCGCCAGCGCTCCCGAGACTTCAGCCAGCGACCAAACTCCCCTCGCAGTGACAAGCCCTCAATGCCTCGGTTTTTAAGCTCCTGGGGAACAGGGCTTGTAATTACGCTGCGAGCAAACTCAGGTTTCTCATCGCTACCAATGCTCCACACCTCCTCCAGATCAGAGGCAGCCTTCCTGCGTCGCTCAAACTCTTCTTGAACCAGAGCATCGCAATCAACGGCGAGTCTCTGTCTCAGCTCTTCCAGTAAGCGATGGCAGATCAGGAAGCGTTCTTCGCTGCTGGCTTGGGCCAAGAGCGGGTGTCGCTGGCCCCAG
>CAMDVN010000099.1 GCA_945877595.1 Cyanobium sp. NIES-981
CCGGGCTGGCTCCTGGGGGGCGGCATTTCTGAGTACCGCCACCACCGTGTTTTTGGCCGAGCTGGGCGATAAAACTCAGCTGGCGGCCCTGCTGCTCTCGGCCGAATCAGGCGAACCGGTCGTGGTCTTTTTTGGCGCCTCCCTGGCCCTGATCTGCTCCAGCCTGGTGGGGGTGCTGCTCGGCCGCTGGCTGGCCCGGGTGATCCCGGCTGAACAGCTCGAGCGGTTGGCCGGAATCTTGATGGTGGCTCTTGGACTCTGGCTCGGCCGCCAGGCCGTCTTGACCCTGCCACTGTTCAACACCCCCGCAGTCTGAGCCCGCCATGAGCCTCCATGTCTCCCTGCTGGCCTCCACCTTTGCCACGGTTTTTTTAGCCGAACTGGGCGACAAAACCCAATTGGCGATTGTGACGATCAGCGGCACCTCCAATCGACCCGGGGCGGTGTTTGCCGGCAGTGCCGTGGCCCTGGTGCTCGCCAGCTTGGTGGGGGCTGCGGCGGGTGGCTCACTCTCGAGTTTGATCCCCACCAATGCCCTGCAACTGGCCGCCTCGGGGGGCTTTTTGTTGATCGGGACCCGGCTCATCCTTAAAAATCGTGGCCCGGCTCCAGCGGCAGATGCAGGGTCAGCCCCTCAGACGGCCACCGAGATCGAGGGCGGCGACCAACCACCCCACTAAAGTGTGGTTGTGGTTTCAGACCACCATGGATGGGGCATCGCTTCGAACCCCATGACCACTCCCGAATCCAAGGCGCCCAAGTTGATTGCTCAAGCCACCGTTGCCCTGCAGCCTTCAGCTGCTCTGCAACTGTCCAGGCACTGAAGCTGTCCACCGCTCTGCAGCCCAACATTCGGCTGCAGGCCTAGCGCAGTCCACTGCTGCCCCGCGCAGCCACCCCCAGCACGCCTGCCTTTCCCGCCTGCCATCGCAATGAAGTTCACGGTCGCCGACCTGCTCGACCAACTCTCCACCGGCGAAGCGCTGCCCGTCGCCAAACTGGAGAAGGCCCTTGGACTCAGCCAGAAGGCGGAGAAAGAGCAACTCCGCATCGGCGTGTCGGCCCTCAGTCGTTTGGGCCTGCTCCAGGAAAGCGAAGCAGGTCTGCAACGGCTTGAGAATGAGGCGCTGATTCCCGCCAGGCTGCGCTGTTCAAGCAAGGGCTTTTGCTTTGCCCTTCGTGAAGACGGCGGCGAAGACGTCTACATCAGAGATCACCAGCTCAACCACGCCTGGAACGGCGACCGGGTGCTGGTGCGCATCACCCGAGAGGGTGGCCGTCGGCGCTCTCCCGAGGGGGGGGTGCAATGCATCCTGGAGCGCCACACCACCAGCTTGCTCGCCCAGGTCGAACAACAGGACGACCGGCTCGTCGCCCAACCGCTCGACGATCGGCTGCTCACCACCGTGGTGCTGCCCTCGGGTGACAGCCAGCATCTTCATCCAGAACAGCCCTCGGTTGTTGAGGTTTGCGTGGACCGCTACCCGGTGGGTCAGCATCCGCCCCAAGGCCATGTGGCCCGCAGCCTTCCGATCCAAGGCGGCGATGCCGCCGACCTCGATCTGCTGCTCACCAAACACCGTCAACAGAGTCGAATCGCTCCCCCCCGGGTCAGCCCAAAGGCCCCCCCCTCCCAGGGTCGCGATGACCTCAGCGCCCTGCCCACCCTGCTGCTCGAGAGCTGGAGTGGTAAGGAGGCCCCCGAGCTGGCAGCCATCTCGCTCGAGGAACTGCCCGGCGGCTGGCGCCTCTGGCTCCACGCCCCCAGCGTGGCGGAGCGGATCTCAGCGGGCAGCACCCTCGACCAGTGGCTGCGCGAGCAGGCCAATGCGGTCTGTCTCGGTCAGCAGTGGCAACCCCTGTTAAGTGCAGCCCTGGCCAAAGCAGCAGCTTTTAAACCCGGCGAAAGCCAGAGCGCCCTCTCGGTGGCCCTTGAGCTCGACAGCAGCGGTGCATTGCAGCATTTTCGCTTCTGCCGCAGTCAGATTCTGGTGGATGGCGTGGCCACGACACCGGCGCTTGAAGCCCTGGTGGAGCGCAAGCCCAAAAGCCGAGCAGTGCCTGCTGCACTCAAGGCCCTCAAGGATCAACTCCCCCTGCTTGAGCAGCTGATCACCACCACCGAGCTGTTACGCAATCAGCGCCTGCTTGCCGGGTCGATCGATCTGGATCTACCTCTGCCTGCCATCGAACGCCTGGGTGATCTTGCCATTCCCGCTCCAGAATCCCCCAACCAGGGCTGGCTGGTCCAGCTGCCCACCCACCACCCTGCCGCGATCTTGAGGGAGTGCGTGCTCGTGGCCGAACGGGCTCTCGGGCGCCATTTTGCAGCCCTGGCTCTGCCGGGACTGTTTGCCACCAACCCGGCCCCCAACTCCGCCGATCTCAACGAGGTGGCCAAGGCCGCCCTGGCCCTCGACATTCCCCTCGAGCTCAGTGAAGACGGCCACGCCAGTGCCGCCGAACTGGCCCAGGCCTTTGCCGCCACGGATCGCAAGCGGGCGCTCCAACAACAGCTCAAGGGCACCCTGCGGGCCGAGCAACTTGAGGCTGAGCCCGGTCCCCATGCCGTGGCCGGTGAAGCCACGGCCCTGGCGCCTTGGTGCAACCCCACGCTCCACTACGCCGATCTCTGGAATCAGCAGCTGCTGCTCACCCTGCTCAACGACGGCAAAGACCGCCCCAGCGTTCGCCACAAAACCAGCGTCGATCTCGCCTCAGACAGCTGCCACGGCGTCATTGACTGGCCCTTGCTTGCCCCGTCGTTCCTGACCCCCTACCGCGACGACCTGGCCCACGGCCTGATCGAACGGCTCAATGGCCGCACCCGCCTGCAAGAGGACCTGCAACACGACCTGGTGGCCATGGCCCAGGCGCGGCAAGCCGAACCCCTGGTGGGCCAAACCCTCCCCGGCGTGATCAGCGGCGTACAGAGCTACGGCTTCTTTGTTGAAGTTCCCCCGTCCAACGTGGAGGGGCTGGTGCACGTGAGCTCTCTCAAGGACGACTGGTACGAATACCGCTCACGCCAGAACCGCCTGGTGGGTCGTAAGAATCGGCGCTCCTACATGTTGGGCGACACCGTGGAGGTCGTCATTGAACATGTCGATGCCCTTCGCCACCAGATTGATCTCAGCGTGGTGCTGCCTGAGGGCAGCGAGCTCGAGGGCCAAGAGCTCGAGCCCAACGAGGCCTGATCCATGGGCGGGGAACAGCTCCCCATCGTGCTGGCCATCTCTGGTGCCTCGGCCCAGCCCCTTGCCGAGCGCGCTCTGCAATTGCTATTGCGGGCGGGCGAAGCTGTCGAGATGGTGACCAGTCGCGGAGCCATCGGGGTCTGGCAGGCCGAGCTTGGCCTGCGGGTGCCCAGTGAACCCGAGGCCCAGGAGATCTTTTGGCGCCAACGCACTGCAACCACCTCTGGCTCCCTGCGCTGCCACCGCTGGAACGACCAGGCCGCCGGAATCGCGAGCGGCAGCTATCGCACCAAGGGAATGGTGATCCTTCCGGCCAGCATGGGCACCGTGGGGAGGATCGCCTCGGGCGTGGCCACCGACCTCACCGAGCGGGCCGCCGATGTGCACCTTAAGGAGGGCAGGCCACTGGTGATCTGCCCGCGCGAAACCCCCTGGAACTTGATCCACCTACGCAATCTGACTGCCCTCGCAGAAGCCGGGGCTCGCATTGCACCGCCGGTGCCCGCCTGGTATCAACAGCCCAAAACCCTTGAGGACATGGTTGATTTCCTGGTCATTCGGGTCTTCGATGTGCTGGGCTATGACCTCGGAGACCTGAACCGCTGGCAGGGCCCCGTGCCCCCCCGCGATCGTCCCTGAGCCCCGGTGAGCGTGCTGCAACGGCTCCTGTTGATCCCCCTGCTCGCCCCCCTGGCGGCAGTGCTGTTGGTGGCTGGGATCAATCCCAGACCGGCGGTGGTCCTGCGGCTGCTGATCTGGACCTCCCCGGCACTGCCAATCGGGGCCTGGCTGGCCCTGGCGGCCGTGGGTGGAGCCGGGCTGAGTGCTGCAGGCAGTGGCTTGGCCCTTCGCCAGCCCAGACCATTGCTGCAGCGCAGGGTGAGAGCTCCTGGCGCTGGCACGGCAACAGTTCAGACACCGCCTGTGCGGCCCCCAACGGCCCCACCCCCATCAGCACCCGCTCGCGCTCCGGGCGAACCGCCCCCCACGGTCGAAGTTCCGTTTCGGGTGATTCGTCGGGGACGATCCGAAAGCGGCCCCGTCCATCAACCGGCAACCAAGCCCGCCAAGGCCCAGGCTCAATCGCCGAGCCAGGCTCAATCGCCGAGCCAGGCCCCAGCGCGACCGACCACCAGCCCCGCCAGCGGCAGCCGAGCTAGCGCAACGCCTGAATCGGATGGCTGGGATCAACCCCTCAGTGAAAGCTGGGATTGAGAGCCGGGATTGGGAGCTGGGATCGCCCCCTAAAGTCAATTCAGTTGTGCCCGAAGGCCCGTGCCGGCAAGTGACTCCGACCCTGGTGCCGCCGCTGAGAAGCCTGCAGCAGCGGCCAAAGCGAAACCTCCTGCTCCTGAAGACAAGCCGTTTGCTGAATTTGTGAGCGATTTGCTGCTGCCGGCCCTGGCCAAGGAAATCGCCTCCTACGGCGGCGCCAGTCCAACCCTGTTGTTTGAGCAAGGACCGATGCCGGTTGTTGGAGCCCCCTGCTGGATGGTCATGGGCAGGCTGCCGGCCGACCGCCGCTTCTGGCTGTGCTTCACCACCGACAGCATCAACGCCCCCAAAACCATTGCGGTGGCCGAATCAGGCGCCCAACCCAGCCTGCTGGAGTCGTTTCTCATCGATGAGCGCAAGATGAGCCTTGCGCTCATCGTCTCGCGGCTGGTGCAACGCCTTAACGGCCAGAAATGGCTCGGCGCCAACTGAGCCTGAGGCCTCCTACGATGGTCGTTCGTCCATTACCTCGCTGTCGATGGTGCCTCCTACCGCCGTAGCCGACGCCGTCGGTACGCCCGTTGCTCCCGCCATCAAGGATCCGGTGAAGGACACCATCCTCACCCCGCGGTTTTACACGACAGATTTTGACGCCATGGCGGCGATGGATCTGCAGCCCAACGAGGCCGAGTTAGAGGCGATCTGCGAGGAATTCCGCAAGGATTACAACCGACACCATTTTGTTCGCAATGGGGAGTTTGAAGGCGCCGCCGACAAGCTCGACCCAGAGACCCGCAAGGTTTTTGTTGAGTTCCTCGAACAGAGCTGCACCTCCGAATTCTCAGGCTTTTTGCTGTACAAAGAACTGAGCCGTCGGATTAAGGACAAGAACCCTCTGCTGGCTGAATGTTTCGCCCACATGGCCCGCGATGAGGCACGCCATGCCGGCTTCCTCAACAAAGCGATGGGCGACTTTGGCCTGCAGCTCGACCTCGGCTTCTTAACAGCCAACAAGTCCTATACCTTTTTTAAACCCAAGTTCATCTTCTATGCCACTTATCTGAGCGAGAAGATTGGCTACTGGCGCTACATCGCTATTTTTCGCCATCTCCAAAAGAATCCTGAAAGCAAAATTTTCCCAATTTTTAACTTCTTCGAGAACTGGTGCCAAGACGAAAATCGCCACGGTGATTTCTTTGACGCCCTCATGAAAGCTCAGCCCGATACCGTCAGGGGCTTCCAGGCTCGCCTGTGGTGCCGTTTCTTCCTGCTCGCTGTGTTTGCCACGATGTATGTCCGAGACGTGGCTCGCAAAGAGTTCTACGAAGCACTGGGTCTAGATGCTCGTGAATACGACAAGCTGGTGATTGCCAAGACCAACGAAACCTCAGCTCGTGTCTTCCCAGTGGTGCTCAATGTGGAGCATCCCAAATTCTATGAGCGTCTGGAGCGCTTGGTCACCAACAACAACCATCTCGCCGAAGCTGATTCCAGCAGTGCACCTGCGCCGATCAAGGTCCTACGTAAGCTTCCCTATTGGCTTGCCAACGGGGCCGAAATGGCGAAATTGTTTCTGATGGCTCCGATCCGCAGCGAGCAGTTTCAACCAGCCGTGCGTTGAACCATCCCAAGAGACTGGACTGACCTCGATCGCTCCAGCCACATCGATATCTCTCCAGCCACATCGATATCTCTCCAGCCACATCGATTCCGTCACAACGCTGAACCTCCCGCCGTTGACCACCACAGCCCCCCGCTCTGCAGATCCGAATGCGCTGGACCCAGCATTTTCGGGACGTTTGTTGGACAGCTTCCAGGGGGGCTGGGGTCCCCGCCTCGAGCAGCTCCTCGTCGCTGGCCGCGGAGCAGGCGCCG
>CAMDVN010000100.1 GCA_945877595.1 Cyanobium sp. NIES-981
GCATCAATCTGAGGTGGGTGCTGTAAATGTTATGAGAGTTTCTGCGAGCGCTATCTCTATTGGGGGTGAATGCAAACCCAAAGGCCCCGAGGAAACCCCAAAAAGCCACCAGCCACACCCTCCAGCTCCTCTCGGCCACCACCTCCAGCCACATCTTCCAGCTCCTGATCACTGAGTTCAAGGGTCTGCTTTACCTGATACTTCAGCTAGTCAGCCTTACTGACATCAAACCCTGCCTCCTTTGCCAGGGCAGAGGAGGCATCAAGGTTTCTAGCAGCCTTAAGCTTTTCCAGAAGTCCTGTATCGTTCCTGAGCTTAGCAAGCAGGGCTGTGAGTTGCTCTTCTGACATCGTTTGGCGGGGATATGGAGTGAATGACCCCATTATCGCCCAGTGCCATAGGCTCATACCTAGACCTCGCAGTAGATAGGCAAAATGTTGCTCGATTCCGGAAGGTTTTGGTGCTGTTTGAGAGTGGTCGAAGAAATAAAAATACCCTGTCCTTGCAGGGGTAGGCTTTGGGTGCTGGCTGTTGTTAGACTTGTGGAATTATACGACCCAACGATATAAACGCGCCTGCGCTTCTTCGTCTGTGTTTGCAGCAGCAGTCCGCCACCACATCCTTCCTCCAGCCACACCCTCTAGCTCCTCATCACTGAGTTCGAGGGTTTGCTTCGCCTCATACTTAAGCCAATCCGCCTTGCTGACATCAAACCCTGCTTCCTTTGCCAGGGCTATAGCAGCATCAAGGTCTGCAGCACCCTGAAGCTTCTCCTGAAGGCCAGTATCATCCTTTAGTTTGGCAAACAGACTTGATGGTGAGATGGGCCGCTTCAACGATGTGGTGGATACCGTAGTTGACCCTAGTGTGCGCAGCTTCAGTCTGGCCAGGAGGGATGCAGACAGCAGCGAAACTCGTCTGCAAGGTCGCATTGAGATCATGAAGCTAGCCTTCCAGTTCAGTCACACCACACCAAGATTGTTCGGTGGGATGAGCCTGATGCTGGAGCCTGGCCAACATTTGGCTATCGTTGGTGGCAGCGGGTCAGGCAAAACCACGCTCTTGCGAATCCTCTGCGGATTGCTGCAATCTACGGAAGGTTCCATTCTTTACGACGGCAGGCACTGGATGAGTTGGGATGATCCCAGTCTGCGACGGTCGCTCTCTCTAATTTCCCAGGATGTCTTTCTATTCAAGGCAAGCTTGTTTGAAAACCTCACTCTCTGGGATCCACGTTTCAGCCAGGCCCAAGCAGTGAGCGCCCTCAAGCACACTGGCCTGCTGGAGGAGTTGGGAGGCGCAGCCTCTCTCCAACACCAGCTGCTCGAGGGCGGTCGCAACCTCAGTGGCGGTCAACGCCAGCGGGTGGAGATTGCCCGAGCTCTGCTTCGTGATCCGAGTCTGTTGTTGATGGATGAAGCCACCAGCGCTCTTGATGAGCGGCGCGAGAGACAGGTAGTTGCCGCCGTTAAAAGCAGTCCACGCAGTCTAATTACCGTGGCCCATCGCCTCCACTCTGCTCAGGTCAGCGACCTAGTACTGGTGCTTGATCGAGGTGAGCCTGTGGAAGTTGGGCATCCTCGGGAACTGGCAGAACAGACCAATGGCTACTACCAGCGCCTGCTCATGGCTGAGGCGACCACAACCGCATGACTGGCAACAACCAGAACTCAAACAATCTTGCTCGCAGCCGCCAAGCAGCACTGCTGAGGATTGTTGACGCCCAACACACTTATTCAGACAACCTTACTGCCTCATACAGCCCCAACAGCAATCCGCTACTGGCCTGCTTGGATTTCGCCATGACCAAGCTGGGGGATCGCCGCGAGATCATCCCAGCTGAAGGGGGGCTTACCGATGTGCTGGAAGCCAACAGCATCGCTTTTCGTGAAGTCCGAACACCTGAAGATCTAACCACCAGCACCCGTGCCTTGTTGATCGTTCTCAGCGCCAGCGACGCTCGCCCTCTAGTCGTACATCGTCAAGCCGGCAGGCCGATGGTGTTTGATCCCCAGGATGGTGGCATCCTCAAACCGCTGACCAGCGATCTCCAGCTCAAACCCTTTGCATTTGAGCTCTACGCAGGATGGCCTAAGCACCTGCGTTCAGCGCTCCAGCTGTTGTCATTCAGCTTCTACAGCAATATCAATCCATTGCTGGCAGTTCTGTTCTGCTCGCTGGTGGTTGCTGTGTTCAATCTCAGCATTCCCGTACTTACTAATTATCTCGTAAGCACGGTATTGCCTTTCGGCCAATTGCACCTAATTGTAGAGACCTCGCTGGTGGTGCTGCTGGTAGCTCTCTCCACTCTTACAGCACAATTCTTCAGCAGCTTGGCGCAGGTGCACATGGAAAGCCAGCTGAATCTTCGGGTGGAAGCAGCCCTGTGGAGCCACCTCCTCCAACTACCACTTTCGTTCTTCAGCAAGCTCGGTACGGCAGACCTGATCACCCGCGTGGCCTGGAGATCCTCGGGCGTGTGCTCAACCCGCTAGGGCAAGCTCTCATCTTTACTGCCTTTGTAATTCTGCTCAACCAGGCGAAAACGTCAGGCGGTGCACCTGGCGGAATCGGTGATCTGGGGGCCAATCAGCTGGTCGCATCCTTTGTGTCATTCCAAGCGGCCTACCTCTCGTTCAACTCGAAGCTGTCGGCCATGGCCGCTCAGGTGGCAAGCAGCGTTGCAACGCTAGTGGTGCTCTGGCAGCGATCATCTGTGGTGATGTTTGCTGCACCGGAAGGAAGGCAGACAGACACAAGCCGGCAACATCGACTCGAGGGCAACTTCTCCATTCAGAATTTGGAACTCATCTATCCAGGATGTAGCGAACCGATCCTGCGTGACATCAATCTGGAGATCCCCTCAGGCACCTATACCGCCATTACAGGGCCCTCCGGCTGCGGTAAAACAACCCTGTTGCGTTGCCTACTGCGCTTGATTGATGCCCAAGCAGGTGTAATCAGCGCCGATGGGGTTGACATCCGCGAGCTATCCGTTCGCCCCTACCGCCGCCAATTCGGCGTCGTAATGCAGAACACGCCATTGCCGAGTGGCTCGATTTACGAAATCGTGCGAGCCGGTCGTGCGTTCAGCCGTGAGGAAGTCTGGGAAAGCCTCTCGCAAGCCGGCATCGCCGACGACGTGATGGCCATGGGCATGCAGCTGGAAACCATGATCAGCGACGGAGCCGGCGCGGTATCCGGAGGGCAGCGCCAGCGGATTGCCTTGGCACGTGCCCTGTTAGGCCAGCCTCGGGTGCTGGTTTTGGATGAAGCCACCAGCGCCCTGGATGCGCCAACCCAGGCCTCGATTACGCGCACACTCGAAACTCTGTCGATCACCCGCATTGCCATCGCCCATCGGCTGCCCACGATCGAATCAGCTGATCAAATCGCCTTGGTGGAAGAGGGAATGGTGAAGGAGTTGGGTACCTATCGCGAGCTGACCAACACCCCTGGTGGATACCTCTTCAGTGCTGGCCGATGCTGAGCCAGGTCGACCTAGCGATGTCCCCAGCTCTGCGCATCTACTGCCAGGGGTTCTCGCACGGCTCAAAAGACTGGCCGCCCTTGCCGTTGGATGTCCCGCCTGAACTGGACTGGTGGCGCCGGTTGATTGGCAACTCCGTAAACGGGGTGACCCAGGAGCGGGGCTTGCTCTCGGCGCTGGAGGAGGCCATGCCGCAACTGCGCCTGCCTCAGCAGGAGGGCATCAGTACCCATGAGATCTACAGAATGCTTGTGCTGCGGGGTGAAGCAGCCGATGTGGCAACGCTTGCAGCGGAAGGGGCTCCGCTTCAGTGGGAACGCACAGATGCACTCACGTTGTGGATTGCCCCTCACCCTTGTGGGGCGATGCCGGTGCTCCAAACGCCCAGCTGGCATGATTTTGTCCAACTGGTGTGCGCCCTGGCACACCGCAGCGAACCGATGCAGCTCGCCGATGGCGTGCATGCCCAGGCGCTCAGTGGGCTGATCAACTGGGGGTTGATCAGCCAGTTCGGCCGCCAAAGCCGTGCCCGGCTGATCGTGCTGCACGAGTCACTCTATGGCTCCGTGCCCGCCAGAGCTGTGCCCGGCGACCTAAGCGGTAGCCAATGGTTGGCCGCTTCCAGCGCACTACGCCTTGAGCATGAACTCACCCACCTGGCCACCAAGCGTGCCCTGGGGGAGATGCGACTCAATCTGCTCGACGAACTGATCGCTGACTGCATGGGCATGGTGGCTGCCTTGGGTTGGTTCAACGCTGAGCTGTTCGGGCGCTGCCTGGGCATCGAGGCTGCAGACGGGCGCTGGAGCACCTACACCCAAGAGCTCAGCGAATCTGATGCGCGCCAGGCCATTGCCTGGGTGATAGCCCGCAGCCACGAATTGGAACAGAGGCTCAGCGACCACCATTGGCTCCTCCAGCCCGCCCAGGCCATGCAACGGCTGCAATGGCTGTGCACCCAGCACCTGGATCAGCCAATCTCTGACGTCCACGACCCATGGCTGACATCAAGATGAAGCACTCCGCTGCCAAGACCCTTAAGTGGAAATGGCGGTACTGCACCCCCAAGGGCGCCTCAGGGCCATCGCAATCGCGACAGGATTTCCGGTCTGCATCCAGCCGGTACATCGATTCCTGGAAATAGACCCCACGAAGGCGGGAATCTAGTGCGCAGTGAAAGAACGTCCAAGGGCCAACAATTGACCACGGCGGATTTCAGTTCACGCTCGAAGATGGCAGTTGTTCGAATGTGTTCTTTGCCAGCTTTCTCTCGTCCCAGGTGTATCTCGACCTCCACTCAGTCTCCCCATTCCCTTAGGGACCCATCGACCCAAACAGCGAAACCGCCGTGATCTTCAAAGCCTGGACCATGTCCTGAGCAAGACCCGGGCTGGCGCCCTTCGCATCAGTCCTGAGCGGCGGCACCAAGCCGCCAGGCCTCTAGCAGTGTCTTCAGGCAGCTGGCCACAGGCACCGCCAGCACCAGGCCGAGCAAATCCCCCAGGCCCAGCAGGCTGCCCAAGCGAGCGCCCACCGGCAGGCTGATCAACAGCCAGGCCGGCTGCAGGCCCACAATCCGGCCCATCAACCGGGGCTGAATCACCTGGTCCACCACCTGTCCGACTGCGATGGCGGCCGCCAGCACCTCCAGGGCAGTGCCGGGGTCGTCAAGGGCCAGCAGCACGCTCACCGCCACGATCGTTACGGCACTGGCATAGGGCACCAGGGTGGTGAAGCCGATCGCCACCGCAAACAACACCCCATAGGGGATCCCCAGCAGGGTGAACACGACGATCTGGGCCAGGCTGAGGATCAACGCCAGCACCACCTGGCCGGCGAAATAGCCGCGGAACGTGCGGTTCAAGGTGGCCACAACCAGCTCCCGCAAGCGAGAAGGCAGCCATTGGGCCAGGCCGGCACTGATGCCCTCACCGCCCAGCAGCAGGAACACCGCCAGCACAAGCACGATCACGGTGTTGACCGTGATCCCCAAGGTGGCGCCCAGCAGGCCCAGCAGCTGCTGGCTCAACTGGCGGGCCAGCAGGCTGGTGCGGGTGAGCAGTTCGCTGCTGAGGTCGCCGAAATCGCTGGGCAGACCCCGCGAGGCCGCCCAGGCCTGGAGCTGTTGCAGCAGGGTTTCCCCCTGGGCCAACCAGGTGGGCAGGGCCGTGATCAGCTCGCCCAGCTGCTCAATCAGCCGCGGCAGCAGCCAAACCGCCGCCAGGGCCATCAGGCCCAGGCTGGCCCCCACCACCAGGCCATAGGCCAGCAGCCGCGGCAGGCCGCGGCCCATCAGCCAGCGGCTGGGCAGATCGAACAAAAAGGCGATCAATGCCGCCGCCACAAAAAGGGCCGGGAAGGGCGCAAGGGGCAGCAGCAGCTGACGCAGCACCCAGAGATTGAGCACCAGCAAGGGCAGGGCCAGGCCGGCCTTGAGCCAGGGAGGCAGAACGAGCCGTTCCAGCATCAGCCCATCTGCTCCAGATAGGCCCGGCTGCCGAGCTGCTGCAGGCGGGTGTCCTTGGCGCGCACCTGGCCATGGAGCCCGTCGCGATAATCCGAGATGGCCTGGGCCAGGCGCGGATCGGCGGTGGCGAGGATCTGCGCCGCCAGCAGGCCAGCGTTGAGGCCATTACCGATCGCCACCGTGGCCACCGGAATACCAGCGGGCATCTGCACGATCGAATGGAGCGAATCCACACCCGATAGGGCCCGGCTTTGCACCGGCACGCCGATCACCGGCAG
>CAMDVN010000101.1 GCA_945877595.1 Cyanobium sp. NIES-981
GCAGCGATGAACCTGTTGCGCCTGGCTGGGTTCCGGTCAATCCGCTCTGGCTTGCAGGCGGTGATGCACGACATCACGGCGCTGCTGGCGATGGCCAGGCGGAGGCCTCAGCCGAACCCATGCTGAGACTTTGAATCAGCCCTGGGACCGATCCCAGCGGAGGTCCGACGTCAGGAGGGCCTCAGACTGGAGAGGGCCGGAGCAAGACCCTTAAGGGACCCCCCATCGGGGCAACTGTTCTGGCCAAACCCAGCGCCACTTCACCTCATTGCAGGCGGCTTGTCAGCCGACTGGGAGCCTGGCCGCCTCGATCGCCCCCAGCGCGCCCGGTTGTCGCTGGCTTGATCGGCCCGGCCTCGGGCGATGCTGCTGGCGATTCTGAGCTGGCGGCGATCTCCCCAGCCGGTGAGTCGTTGGGGGCATAGAGAGCCAGCGCCTCCGCCAGCGCGCTGCGGTGCTCCTCCACCAGGGCCATGGGCGCCTCGATGCGGATGGCGGGGCCGTAAGCGAGTAACCAGCGCCGCAGCTCCGGATCGCCCTCCAGCACCCAGCCCGGCAGGTCGATCTCCACCGGGTAGGGATGGAGTGGATCGTCATCGGCCTGCAGGCCATAGCGCCGGGACGTGGCTCCGCCCCAGCTGTCACCTGGCAGCGGCGCTGATAGCCGGAAGGCGCTGGGATGAAAGCGTTCCAGATCACGCCGGATCGCTGCCATCGCCATAGGGGCACAGCGCAACCGGAGGGTGGAAAGCCGTTCGCGCCGTTCTTCTGCATTGGCCTTCTGGAGCAGCTGTTGCTGGGCCAGATCCACCCCGAACCACAAGCCCCCGCATAGCCGCTGCAATGTTGTCGCCCGCTCCAGGGCCTGCCGATGCAGTCCTTCCTGCCGGCTGGAGCCCTGCTCCGCCTGGAACACATGCAGCCCATCGAGGGGGGTGCAGGCCAGTAGCCCCTCCTGCGTGCCGTACGCGACGTGCTCATGCAGCAACCACCAGCGACCGCTGTGGAGCAGCAGCTGCAGCGGCCAGATCGGCAGTGAACCGGCAGGCCTGCGCGGGGCCATGGGCTGGGCGATCAGCAGCTTCTGGCGCAGTCGGATCGCTGCCTCGACAACATTCTCTCCATCTTTGTGCGCCATTCGGGCTGACTGGAGCAGGCCCTGTGTGGGGTGATGGGGCTGGAGCCAGCGGCGGCCCGCTGGCAAACGGCCAGGATCAACGCCGACCTGCTGCAACCGTTCCCGCAGGCTGCTGCTCAGGGCCGCCGCCCTGCGATCGCCAAGATCCTCGGCCTGGAGCTGCAGCAGCTGGTAGGCCTCCTGCAGTTGCTGGATGCTGAGCAGGGCTGTGCCGAGGGCAAAACCGCGCCGGCCGCTGCGGCCAGGCCGCCGGAAGCCGTAGGGGGTGAGGGTTTCGCTGATGGCGGTGTGGATTTGCCTGGCCTGCCAGCGGCGCCGCCCGCCGCATTCACCGGTGAGCACTTCGGCGATGTGCTCGTTGATCCGCTCGCCTTCCCCATGCGCATAGGGGTTGTGCAGCAGATGCCGCAGGACGGTGAAGGTCTGGCAGAAGGCCTCGTGATCGGCCAGTCGCGGCAGTCCGCCCATCGGCCGGGGCTTGCCAGCGGGCCAGGGGGGCGGTCCGATGGGCGCCAGTACAGCTGTTCCGCCGCTGCCGTCCTGATCGCCCGAGGCCGTGAATCCCTGGCTCTCCAGCCAGTCCAGATCACCGCTGATCGCGGCGGCATCCCCAAAACAGGCCCCGTGCAGGCGGGCCAGGATCGCCGCCGCCTTCTCCGCCAACCCACCAGCAGGCAGGGGAGAGAGCAACAGGTCGAGCTCCGCATCCGGTGGGCATCCCGTCACCGTTAGTTTTGGGTGTTGACATAGCAGCAGCACGAGATAGAGCAGGCGCTCCTGGTCGAGCAGCCGTGAGTAGCCGTGCAGTTCGTGGGCGGCATCGCGATTGGCGCCGCGCACAATCGTGGCCTCCATCCCCGTCAAGGCGGCCTGCACCATTGAAGAGAGAGGACGGTCCTGAGTGGGCTGTAGACGCACCACCTGGGAGAAGCCTTCCTTGCGATGCGGCACCGGTGCAGACTGCAGCAACTGGGCGCATTGTCTGCGGATCACCGTATCGGGGACCGGGTTATCGCGCTGCTGGTTCCACTGCAGGCAGAGGTGCTGGGGCGTGTCGAGCCACCAGCCGATCCACTGCACCGGCTGCGGTAATGCCATGGCCTGGGTGATCGCCAAACGGAACGCACGTTTGCAATAGGAGGCCTCGATAATCGCCGTTTCGCCTGCGGCGAGGGCTTCGCAGAGCTCCTGCTGAATCACCGCCTCGATTTCATGCCAGCTGCCGAGGCCTCCGGCAAGACCGTAAAGCTGATGGCGAATGGCGCGGCTTGAGATGTAGCGGACAGGTGGATGATCGGCTTTCTGAAGTGCGCAGGTGAGGATGCGTGCCGCAGTGCTCTTGCCACTGGCGGCGGCGCCGATCATCAGGTGAAAACGTGGCGTCCTGACATCTCTGTCAGAGGAAGCATCTGGGAAGCCCTGGTCAACTAGCTGGTGTGTTGAGTTCATAGGGAAGCAAGGCGGGTTTTGCTGAATGGTTATTGACATCTGTGGCATCCATCCCCAAAACAAAGAAGCCACGACTTGTAGCTACTCATACCATTTCAGTCACGGACTGTTTGACACATCCACGACCAATCCGTAAGCAGCACGCTGTGAACTGATCGCCCAGTCCATAGGGCTGGCTCCTGTTATCGACACCACTTCGCCGGCGACCGTTCATCGCCGTTACCAGGACAATCCTGGAAAGCCGGCAGGATCTCTGCGCCTCGGCTGCGATCTGCTCCACCGCCAGCTGCTGAGCGCAAAGGCGCCAGTGCTGACGGCCTGGCAGCCGATCAAGAGCTGGTGCGGCCTGCTGAGGCAAGCAGCGCTGGATGCCGCGCTGCTCAACGTGTCAGGTATGGCCATTCCACCTCAGGCGGGAACCACCGGCCCAAGGTCTGTGGGTCGCTCAGCCGCTGGTCTCTGGCTCGATCCAGCCCTGTGCGGGCCTGACATCACGGCGGTGCTGCTGGGCCGGCGCCCCCTGGTGCTCATCCATGCCAAGGACCATCACGTCGCAAACGATGGAGACTGCAATACCAATCCCAGGCGGCCGTGGCAATTGCTGCTGCCCCCTGCGGAGCAGCAGCAATTGCTCTGGCGGCAGCTCGAACGGCTCGCTCTGCTGCCGCTGCGGGACTGCAGCGCGGCCGATGGCGTGAGCTGGCTGCAGGAGTTGCGGCAGGGCCCGCATCTACTGCCCGCCCATCTTTCGCTGCTGGAGGAAGCGCCCTGGCGAGAAGCGGGCCTGAGGGCGGTGCCGCCTCCGGAGCCCCTGGAGGAGCAGCTGTGGCTACTTGTGCGCCAGGGCGAGGAGACCCGGCCTGCGATCGCGGCCCTGGCCGCTCAGTTGCAGGAGCGTGTGCTCAGGCCGAATCCAGCTGAACGCTGATCCTCTGGATCGAGCGGGGAGGGCCGAGCAGGTTGCTTGGCCTCCGGCTGGCTCAGTTTTCGGTGTCGCCTGCCAGAAGACGACATCCAGTCCTGAGCCAGCGCCGGCCAGCCGATCACCCCTCGGCCAACACCGCCCAGCCCGTGCCCTCTCCTTCCACCATCTAGCGCCGCGCAACGTTGCGCCGGCCGTAGCGGCAGAAGCGGTCTGTGCCGCCGACGGTGGTGCCATTCACCAGATCGGCCTCGCCCAGCGGGTCGTGCACGATCAGATGGGTGGGGGTGAGGCCGACGACGAGAAGCCAGTGGAGACCACCAGAGGGGTTGCTGACCGGGCCGCGCTGCAGGTAGCCGCAGGGCACAGGGAAGCCGGCCGCAATCCGTACCTCAATCGTGGAGAAGCTGGCCTGCTTGCTGAACTGGGCGGTGTTGCCGTAGCTGGCGAGGGCCTTGATCTGGGCCACCGGGTCGGTGGTGTCGCCGCACTGGCGCACCCGGGCCAGGTACTGGTCGTCCCCGTTGGGCCCAGACAGGACGCCGGGCCTGAGGAAGGCCAGGAGCATGGCGCAGCTGGAGGAGAAGCACATCCGCCGGCCCTGATCGGTGGCCGAATCCAGCTGGGCGAACCAGGGAAGCGAGAGCGGGTTGCCGCGGCTGGCGCTGGTTGTCGCCTGGGCTGGAACCAGAGTCGTTAGCTCGGGGGACCTGGTTTCCGCGGCCTGACCCGCCATCCATAGGCGCCGCAGGGTGCAGCCCTCCTCCAGGGCCTGAGGCTCATGCACGACCAGGTGCTCCAGCACCGCCAACAGCCAAGCCCGGTGGGGAGCCAGCTCGGGATCGAAGTGCTCGACGTAGTCACAGCAGGGATGGGGCGGCTCATCGGAACACTCCCCGCCGCCCGGGAGCCAGAGCTGGCTGGTTGGTCGCCGCTGCGGCCTGCATGCCGGAGGGGAAGAACAGGGCGCTGACCGTCATCCAGCGCTCCAGGCAGGCATTCACCTGGCGGGGGGCCTGGAGCCAGTTGGGCAGCTCGCAGGCACTGACGAACGCGGTTGAAAAGACGAGCTGGCCGGTGAGCAGGCCATGGGAGGCGGCTGCTCCTAGCAGCCGCAGCAGGGGATTCATCAAGCCAGAGGGCGGCGGATCCTCTGGCTCTTGCCATAGGCAGAACAAGAAACCCGTGGGGGCCTCAGCCCACCCCCACCAGCTGCTGGCGCAGGGCGGCGAGGGCCTTGTTCTGGGCCAGAGGAGACGCCAGGCGCACCTTTCGGTGCGACACCGCCATCGGGCTGATCTGCAGCTGCGCCGCAGCGGCATGCAGGGAGAGGCCATCGAGGACGGTGAGCCTCAGGGCCGTGGCCTGCGCCGCCGGAGGCTGCTCTACCAGCTGCTCCAGGGCAGGCCCGGCAAGGGAAGGCTCCAGCGCCGGCTCAGCGGCGGCATCCTCCAGCTGCTCCAGCAGGGAGTGCTCACCAGCGGCGGGAGATGCGCACCAGCCGCACCCGATCGCGCAGGTGGTGCTGCAGGGCCCCTGTGATGCCAACTGCTTCGCAGAAGCCCAAGGGCTACGGGATAGACATGCATCACCAGGGCGCGGATTTCGGAGCTGGGAGCCTTGCTGATCGCCATGGAAGAAACGGCGTGGGACACCGCTCTTGCGCCTCACCCCGCAGGCTGTTGCAAGGACCGCAAAGCGGCCCGGCCTGATCCTTGCGACGGCCGAGGAGTGGGGCATCTTTTGCGGGGCCCTGCCGGTTCTGGGGAGATTGGCACTGGTCCTGCTGTGGGAGGGCTGGGGGTGTGTCAGTAGGGGAAAACTAGCCATCGCCTTGAAACCGTCACCACTGGGGCGGGCAGGGCCTCCAGCCCTGCTTCCGCCGTTCACCCCAGAGCTGAACGGCTTCTTTACGGCTCAACTCCCGGCGATGCTTGAGCAAGGGGATTGGTTCCCCTGGCAGCAGTTCGCCGCTGATGATCTCCAGCCGCTGGCTGTAGTAATCCCAGCGAACTGGCCGAAAGCGCAACACAGCGCGGCCATCACTGAGCCACCAGGTGCGTGAGGTGTAAGGAGGTAGCGGGCTGGGGTCTTGGCTCATGCTGCTTCTGGCGCCCAACCCCGCGGGCTTGTCGCCTCACTGCTCCAGTTGGGACAACGGCGGGTGAGGTGCTCCCCTTGGCCGATCAGACCTTGGTGGAACTGGCAGGTGAGCAAGGGGATCTCGGCCTCACCGAGGTGATGGCGGAAGGAGCGGCAGGTGAGGCAGACCTGCTTGCTGTGGCTGGCGATCAGCAGGGAAGAATTCAGCTGGGGCCAGCTTTCTGGGGCCTGAAGGAGGGACGGGACCATGGCCGGCTTGGGGTGTAATGCGTACACCTGTACTAGCAGGGAGGGCCGGTTTTGTCTGCCCTTCCCGGGGTGTCTAGCTTGCTGGTAGCGCTGCGGTCCCATTGGCTAAGGAGCGCCCGGTGTTGGGTCGCATCGCTTCTTCTGGCTCCTGTTTCCGACTTTGTCGATCAGCTGTCTTGTCAGGTTCCAGGTGGCTTGGTCCTGCTTGCCCCTTACTGGGGACTGATTG
>CAMDVN010000102.1 GCA_945877595.1 Cyanobium sp. NIES-981
AATGCAAGCCCTATCGGAATTACAGAATGGTCTAAAAAGTTCTTCGCGCTTTCGAGGAGTACTAAGTTGATCCGAAATGATCTTGCCGGCATTTAATTGACCGATTGCTGGCTTAATCAGGGAATAGAGATTCATGTCATCGCTTGCGACCATCGCAACATGAAGGAGGTCGACAACATCGGAATCGAGATCAGCAAGGCGAACATTATCTTTACTGTTTAGAGTTTGGTCACCAGGAGGCGAGAGGCCAATTGATTCATATACTGGGCCTATGGTTTGCGAGTAATCTTCAGTCGAGTAGATATAGTCAAAAGCTGTAAGTATTTCTGCAGCACTTAGCCACTTTGGGTTGCTTGATTTTGCCAATGATGGGAAGGCACGGATAATCTCATCACACATTGAAGATCCATATTCGCATATAAAGGATTGAATATCTAGATCGCAGCCCGTAACTTTTTTCAATTGATAATACTGGCTTATAGCGCGAGATGTTGGCTCGCGTACTCCTGTAAATAAATAGATATCCCATATTGACTTTAGGTAAAAACGATGCAACAAGCTTTCATGGATATAATGACCAAACACGAAGGTTAGCCTTTGAAAGTCAACGACATCCCAAATATCTGCCCTGGCTGCTAGAATATTTTCATAGAAGCTTGAAATTAATAAATATTCGTCTTCCGTGAGAAGACGTCGAATAGAGCTCATCAAGGAAGTACCAGCACACTTAGTTATGTGCAATCCCAACGTACTCATAAATCAAACTCCAAATACCACTGATTTTGAAAGCTTGGGGAATAGTGATTGTGTCCTTCGATGAAGTCATATTGGCCCATAGCAACTTTTGAAAATACAGGGCTTGCGGCACTACTTGAATCAAAAAGCGGAAAGATGCGCTCTGTTGTATCTTCCCAGACCAGTGTAGTAGACAATGGTTTCTTGCTCTCGCTGTGAAGATGAATAAACATAGGGAATGTACTATCATACCCATCTGACTTTGTTACTTTGAGTAATCTGCGGCATGACGAGATCTCAAGGCAAATTCCGAATTCAGTATTTGCAATCTTGCTAAAACCTGAAGGTTTCACCATGACAAACTCAGCCATTCGCCTCTGCGTACCGTCATCTTTTGGGCTCATCATAGATTCATACGCTAAGGTTGCACATGGATGTGTCAAGGTTCGTATGTTATGACAAGAGCTTTGCGAGAAAATAATGCCTTCTCCGGATGTTTCCATGAAGTTCCACCTATGGAAACCAGAATAGTTGGCATAAAGTGCTTCGTTTTCATAGTGTCGGAGCCGCATGACTCCTCCGGGTTTCAGAATAGTAATTAAATCTTGAATAGCCGAAGGACAATCGTATGAGTGGTCTAAAGCATTACGGCAAAAGACATAGTCATATGATTCAGGAGCCACCACATCGAGCAAACGCTCTGCGGGCTTGCAGATATACGATGGACTGCTAATACCGTTGTCATTCAATAGCTTAGTGTAAACATTGCCAAGCGGATCTGAGCAATCTCTAGCAATCTCTAAATTAGGATTACTTGACACTGATCCAGCTACCGAGAGGGGGCCAGCACCTACATCTAGAATTCGTATCAAGCCCGCTCTATCCCTTAAGTCTGCTTCTATCAGGGAATCCAATGGTCTATTGTTAACCTGGTTCTGCAGCCAATTGATTCTATTCTCCGTAGCTATTGATTGCATCCATCCTTTCCAGTATGCAGCTTCGTCTTTAGCTAAAACAGACTCTTTCACTTGCTCTTCATTCATGGGTTTGGCTGCAGGAGAGGCGCTGTCCTAGTGATGATTATAAGGGATGCCCTGTAAAACAGCCTGCGGCTGTTTTGGCAGCGGAGTGAACCTGCCCAATGCGGCGGCTGGTAAGCGCCCACCCGTACGTATCGCACTCGGGCAGACCCGACGCTGAGTTGCTCGCATCTGGTTCTCGAGTGGCTGCTGGCTGATCCGTTACACAGGCCAGCAGGCAATGCAGAGGCTGGATCGCGAACAACCCGGGCTCTATGGCGGCAGCCTGCGAACCCTGCAGCGCCGGATGACGAACTGGCGTGTTGCCAATGCCAAACAGGTGGCGGGCATGCGGATGGAGGAATCCAAGAGCAGGAAAACAACCAGCTCAGCAGGAAAGAGGAACCAAGGCAATGGTGAGAATTAAATGGGTAACAAAGTTCGTGAGGCAACGCGGCCGCCTATGTAGTTGACACCGGGCAATTAAAGGAAGCTCAGGGCAACCCTTTGCATTGGTCATGTCCACAAGCTCCCATGCCAACGGCTGCATGGGGTGACTGTTTCCTAAAACTGAGGGCTTCTTGGCCGTGGTGAGCTCGTAATCCGAGAAGCCGAGCTGCTTAATGCCCATCAACCCAGCCCTGGCCTGCGATCACAGGACCATTGTCCCGCGAAAGGTGCTGGTTTTCCAGAGTCTCCCTAGATCAGGCCCGAGAAGCAGGCCTCCGTGATCCCGCCATTCACTGGATCGCAGCGCCAAGTTTCGGAGTGGTGGGCAACGAAATTCCCGCAGTAATGGTGCTCGTAGCTGGCAAGGCCTAGCCCCGGAGACCGCGCGGCCTTGCTCCACTCCCGGCGCGCCTATGTCCTTGATTATGCACACCTGTACACAATCAAGGACATCCCCGAAGAACCTCCTTTGGCGGAGCTTGGTGATTTGGTGCGTGCTGGTCCCATGGCTATTCACCGCGAAGCGGGTGGGCGGCCGGCGGCCCAGCAGGAATGGGAGCGGATCAACAGCCGCCCGGCATGAGCCGCTACCACCCGCCTGTTTGTGCTTCGAGGTCGATCAAACGGCTGTTGTGGCCTAGGGAAGGTCTGGACAACCTCCTGTTGAGAAATCGCCGTCAAGACAGGGGCATGAGTCTCAGTCCCTGCCTTGGGCAATTTACTAGGTTATCCAGACCCTCCCTAGTACGTCTGGAGCATGGCGAATCCGAACAAGCCCGGGGCTTCTACGAGCACCTGATCCCGGAGTTCGATCGTTCACCCACCGATCCGCGTTACCTACTGCTGCTGCTCAGGGGCCTCCGCCGCCATCGTCTTCGGAGGTGTAAGCGCTGCCAAACACCAAGGTTGAGAGCGGCCACCAGCCGCTGCCTCCATCGTCGTAGGCCAGCTCCACCATCTGATCGGTTTCACTGCTGTCTCCCGCCAGGCTGAGCACGGTGGCGCCGCTCTCTGGGCTGATCAGGTCGCGCCAGCAGCGCGAGCCAATCACTGGCAGGGGTTTCGTGGTGTCAGTCATGGTTCAGGGGCTCACCATCACCCGGTTGCCAGCGCCGCTGTTGCTCACAGCCGCGAACTGACTGCGCTGGGGCGACCAGCAGAGCGAGCGCCAGCCCAGATCAGCTGGGGAGCTGCGCACCGTCCAGTTGAGGCCATCGCCGCTGGTCATGATCCGGTTGCCGGTGCCGCTTCCACTCACCGCCACCAACAGCTCCCGCTGCGGCGCCCAGCAAAGGGAGGTCCAGGCGTTATCGGCTGCTGAACTGCGGCTACTCCAACTGATCCCATCCGGGGAGGTCATCACCCGGTTGCCCTTGCCGCTGCTGCTCAGCGCTACCAGCAAACCCAGCTCTGCTGCCCAGCAGATTGCCGTCCAACTGTTGGTTGCAGCAGCCGTCCGCAGCGTCCAGTTTCGGCCATCGCTTGAGGTCATCACCCGCTGGTTGCTGCCGGTGCTGCTCACCGCCACCAGTAGCCCCAGCTGAGGCGCCCAGCAGAGGGAGCGCCACTCCTGATCTGCCGCAGCCGGGCCGGCTGTCCAGATGAGGCCATCGGAGCTGGTCATCACCCGATTGCCTGTGCCACTGCTGGCAACCGCCACCAACAGGCCCAGCTCTGGTGCCCAGCAGATCCCGGTCCAGTTGTTGTTGGCCGGCGTCTGGCGCAGAGTCCAACTGCGGCCATCCGCTGAGGTCATCACCCGATTCCCAATGCCGCTGTCGCTGACGGCCACGAACAGCCCCAGCTCGTCGGCCCAGCAGAGCGCCACCCAGTTCTGATCGGCTGCCGCAGGTTGGGCACTCCAGCGGATGCCATCGCTTGAGGTCATCACCCGGTTGCCCGTGCCGCTGCCCGCTACGCAGGCGTAGAGCTGCAGCTCCGGCGACCAGCAGATCGCCTGCCAGCTGTTGTCCGCCGCTGAGCGCACGGTTGACCAAACCACACCGCTGATAGCCAGCACCGGCGGCGAGTTCAGCAGCTCCGCCAATGCCGCTGCCGGCAGCTGATAAGTGCCTGAAGCGGGGCCAGCAGGGCGGGTGATTGCCAGCAGGTCGCTTGCTTGAAGCGTCATCAGTTCGGCGCTCAGGGCAGGGCCGGAAGGGTGCTCAGGTCCAGCGGCATGTAGTCGCCGGCTGGCTGGGCGGTGGCCAGCGCCGCCTGTAGCTGGGCCGCATCCACCACGCGCCCGGGTGTGCCATCCGCCAGTGCCAACGGGTCGGCCAGTTGCACCACGCCTGCAGCGGCGGTGGTTGCGGGCTCGACGCTCAGCAGTGGTTGGGCGGGATCGCTTTCATCAACGCTCAGTGGCGCGGCCACCTGGATGCGGATCACGCCAGCACCATCTGGGCCCAGGGCGGCGTTGGCACTCCAGCTGTTGCCGTCAAACAGCAGCAGGTCCCCCTGGGCGATCTGCTCACCAGCAAGGCCCTGCCAGCTGGACAGGGCAGGACCGCCAGCACTGGCCAGGTAAACATCCCCGACTGCAGCATCTGCCGGGGCCGCGGTGGTGGTTGGGTCGATCGCACCCCGGTAGGTGAGGGCACCGGAGATTGCGGCATGGAGGGTGCCGTCGGCATCCACCGAGAGGTTGGTGCCGGGCTTGATCGCACCGATCGCCACCGCGGTGGCGGGGCTGAGAATAAAGGCCTTGACCTCTTCTGCGGTGGCACGGAATGGCGTGCTGCCGCGCTGCACCAGCAGCAGGTCGGTGGGCTGGGGCAGGGAACGGCTGGCGGTGCGGCTCTCGATGGTGGTGGCCATGGCGATCAGTAAAGAAAAGGGTTGGGAGACCAGTGCTCGGGTCAAAGCGGCAGAGGGCTGAGCAAGCGCAGGTCCAGCGCGATCACCACCACGCCATTGCCGGCAGTGGCACTCACCAGCGGCGCCAGAGCTTCCACCGAACTGATGCCCCCGGCTGGGGGCGGTTCAGGGGTGCTGCCTTCCTGCAGCTGGGCCTGACCCAGGAAGATCACCCCCTGGGGCCGGGAGCTGCTGCGGCACTGGGCCGTCAGCTCGGCCACCACAGCCGGATCGGGAGTGGCCATCGGCGCCAGGGCAGTGCTGCAGAGCTGTTGCCAGCCCCCAGCCAGGAATGCGTTGGCTCGGTTGCAGTTGGCCGTGATCAGAGCAGGGCATCACCTAGCTCCAGGGCAGCGAGATCGGCAGGATCGCTGCTGACAACACCATTGCCCTCGCTGGTGGCTGTACTGCTGCCGCTGGCCTGGGCTTCCAGTGCCGTGGCCTGCTCCACCAGCTCGGCTTTGGTCTGGCTGCTATCGAGCTCCACGCCGTAGACGCTGGAGCAGTAGTCGACGATCTGGGCCTTGGTCATGGCCTGGAAGTCGGTGACCTCGGCTGCCAGCAGGGCGTCCCCGCCGCCAGCGCCGCCAGTGGCGGTTTCAGTGGGGGGCTCCAGTTCAGTGGTAGCGGCTTCCTCCCGCTCCAGGGCTGGTTCGAGAACAGGTTCGGGCTGTGGTTCGCCATCCGGGCCTGCTCCCTGCTCCGGCTCTGGTTGATCCGGCTCGGGCGCTGCTTCTACCGGCTGCATCTGCAGCTGCCAGCCCAATGCTTGCCAGCCTGCCAGATGAACCGGCCAGATCGAGCGGCTCTCGCCGTCCTTAACGATCAGCAGCTGGCT
>CAMDVN010000103.1 GCA_945877595.1 Cyanobium sp. NIES-981
CAACCGCCAGGCGGTGCCGCTGCTGATTGCCCGCGACCAGGTGTCTGGCCACTGGATCCTGGCGGCCTCGCCCCCCTCCACGACCACAGATGCGCTGCGGGCGGTGAGCTGGAACGTGCGCTCCGGCCAACCCGCCGGCTCCCGGACCCTGCTGCGCGACAACTCTTCCACCCCGATCCAGATCCGCCAGCCGGCCGAGCTGGTGCTCGCCACCACCGACTGGAGCTACTACGAGAGCGCCAATGTGCCGGCCCAGTTCTGGGAGCCAATTCTGCTGCCGCCGGACTTTGCGGCGTTGAACCTCAGCAGCGGGGCGATGAGCTACTTCAAGCCGCCCGATGGCAGCGAGTGGCTGGCGATCGGCGGCCATGGCCTGCTGCTGCGCACCAAGGATGCCCCCACCCCGCAGGGAGGCACAGGGCCATGACCTATCAGGTGTTCTGCCAGTCCTTCCCGGCTGGCAGCTGGAAGTGGACCGGCAAGGAGCCCGCTGGGGTGGGCCTGCAGCTCGATGGGGCCTTCCGCGCCTTTGCCGCCCTGGTGAACGCTCTCCCCAATAACGCCAGCACGCCGCTATCTGTCATCCGTTCCCACGCCGATGCCGCCGCCAACCGCTGGGGTTACACCTGGCAGCTGGGCCACCCCGTTGAACCGGCGCACCTCTGGTTCCTCACCGAAACCACCGGCGCCATCCCCCAGGGCGACACCCAGAGCAGCAGCAGCGCGGTCTTTGGCAGTGCTCTGGCGAGCACCTTCACCAACAACACCAGCAACGGGGGCTACGGCTCCTACAGCAACTCCACCGCCTACGGCACCGGCCTGGCTTACCTCGACAGCACCGCCGCAGGGGCCACTGCCATCGGCGCGATTCTGCTGATCGCCCAGGACACGACCCCCGGTCAGGAATTCTTCTGCTGGGCCCTCAAGACCCTTGGCGGCAACGATGACCTGCACCGCGACTGCTGCCACGCCCTCTACAAGAGCCCAGGCACCACGGGCTGGAACTCGATCGCCGTCTTCCCCCGCACCAGCAAGCAGTACTACGGCCAGGTGGTGCTGCACGGCTATTCGGGCAGTCGCTTTGGCGGCCTGCCCTCGGGGATCAGCAGCAGCACCCATACCAACGGCAACCAGCTGCGCAGCGGCATCGCCCTGGGCCACTACGACTTCACTCTCCAGGCCCAAGGGCTCTTTGATGCCCCGCCGCCGTTGATCCAGCTGCCGGCGCCGCTGTTCATCGGCTCCACCTCCATCCGCGGCGCCAGCACCCACTTCGGCAAGGTGACCCGGCCCGATGGGGTGATGCTGCAGCTGGGCCAGCGCTCCAGCGAGCGGGACGTGTGGCTGTGGGTGCCGGCAGGCACAAGCCACAACCAGCCCAGCCCCTGGAGCTCAGCCCTGGCCCTGAGCCACTGGCGGGAGTGCAACGAGCTGCACTTCATCAGCGGCTTTCCCCCTGGGGGCCTGCCGCCCCAGGGCATCCAGCTGATCACCGGCACGGCTGATTTCATCCGCCACTACCCGCCGATGAGCGCCATGGGCGCCCGCCAGCATCCGCAGCAGGGGCCGCTGCTCTCGGGCTCGGGTGGCGGCGGAGGGACCGGAGGAGGAAGTGGTGGTGGGGGAACGGGAGGCGGAGCGACGCGACCCGCGACTGGGCTGCTCTGGCCGCGGGGTGTCTGATCGTTCCATCCGTGACCAGGCCAGCCAGGAGAGAGAGGGGGCCGCAGCCCCCCGCCGATGGCCCTCAGGCCATCTGCAGCCTCAACTCAGCCAGCGCCTCGCGCTCAGCCTCCAGCTGGCAGCGGTGCAGCAGCTCCTGCTGGGCAAGCAGCCGCTGATCGAGCTCATCCACTCGCTTGAGGCACTGCTGGATCGCCGGGATCACCTCCTCCTCCAGCAGGGTGATCTCCTCTTCTCCATAGGGCTGCTCGATCCAGGTGCGCCGGAGCGGCAACCCGCGGCTGCGCCGCAGGATCTCCTCCATCGAGCGCAGCGTGGATTCGAGCAGCAGGAATGGATCCTCTTCTGGTTTGCAGAACGCACCTTCCGGTGCGACGGGCCGGCAGAACGGCGAGGCAGCAGCAGAAAGCATGGCCATGGACTCAGCGCCGAGAGCGGCGCAGCGACGGGACCGATCCCAGCGGAGGTCCGACGTCAGGAGGGCCTCAGACTGGAGAGGGCCGGAGCAAGCGACTGATGATTTGCGCTATTCCCTGGGACAGAAGTGTAAAATCTATTCTTGAATCACTCTTTTTGTCGTCCTCAGAATCGTTGACCTTGTATAATGCTGTACTTGCCCCCTGGTCGACGCCGCCAACGCGCTACACCATCCAAGAAGGTTTCTTTATTTGCAATGAGCGTCTATCCATATTCCCATGGCCAATAGAAGGTCGACCAAGTGGAGATCGCAGCAGTCGAAAGCAAGCCTCTTGGCAGAGTGCCCGCTATGTATCTTTTGTGGTGGCTCACAGTTCGCAACTACTCAAGAGCATTGCCCGCCAAGGCACTTTTTCGAAAACAGACACTCCCCGCAGGGATTCGTGTTCTCGAGCTGTGCGACCTGCAACAAAGGATCTTCTGATAATGACCAGATTTTCTCTGTTTTCGCGGGCATCAGGATGACGGCATCAAGTGCGGAATGGAGATCCAAGGTCGACAAGTTGCGACGACATCTAAGGCATGAAGCGTGGGAAGGGCTTGTCGAGGAGATGGAGATAGGATTTAGGGATAGACAGTTTATGGCAATGAAAGTCGGGAGACCCAGCCTCGAGGATATGATTGGCGACCTAAAAGTTATTCGGGTCCCGAAGATTGCAGAGCAATCCTTCAGAGCCGTGGGGAAAAAGCTGCTTAAGGGCGTGTTTTATAAGGAGACTGGACAGATCTTCCCTGCCGAAGGGGAGCTGGTTGTGCATATATACCCAAACTACGATATTCTATTCAGCGAATCGCAGTCTCTTCAGCTCATCGCCCAGCGCATCCCTGGCGCCACTCTCCCGGTCACAGCTCAATCAAGAGACTTGTCCAGTCAATTTAAGATACGACTCGCAATTGCAGAAGATGCTAGCATAATTAATGTGATTGCATTTTTTAGCGACTGTGTCGCTCTTAGTATCTGGGGTTTTGCTGACCCTGGCCTGATTGTGAAGCATGATCTCCAATGGTTTGTTGAAGAGGAGGGAGAATAGTGGCGTAAGGGCAGCGATGCGCAGCCCCGTTAGTTGAAAGACCTGCTATTCAGGACGTTGCATCCACCACCACCGCCCAGCCCTTGCCTGGGGCATAGCGGTAGGCACCGCCGCCGATGGGCTCCACCATCCAGCGCTTGCCGAAGTTGAGGCGGGAGAAGCGCAGCCCCATGCCGTTGGCGTTGAGGGTGGTGCCGGGGATCAGATCGGGCTCCCCCCAGGGGTCGTTCACCACCACCTGGGTGGGGGTATGGCCGATAACAACCAACCAGTGGCCCGAGCCGGTGGGCCGATCGACCGGACCGCGGTGGAGGTAGCCACAAGGGACTGGGATGCCGCGGTTGATCTGCTGCTCGATCAGCTGGAAGTCAGCGTTCTGCACCAGCCGGGCCGTGACGCCGTAGTGGGCAAGGGCCTTGAGCTGGGCGTTGGCGTCGGTGGTGTCGCCAAAGCGTTGCACCACCGCCAGGTACTGGTCGTCGCCATTGGCGCCCTTGAGCGTGCCGGGCTTGATGGCCTCAAGGAGCATGGCGCAGCTGGAGGAGAAGCAGGTGCGATCGCGCTGGGCCAGCTGGGCTGAATCGCGCTGCTGGAACCGCGGCACACCCACCAGGGGATTGGGGAACGCAGGCCTAACTGGGACTGGCGATGCCACGGCCACCTGGCTCCCCGCATCGGCCATCCACAGAGTCCTGAGCGCACCGCCCTCCTCCAGAGCCTGGGGTTCATGGGCCACCAGCTGCTCCAGCACCGCCAGCAACCAGGCCCGGTGGTGCGGCAGCTCGGGATCGAAGTGCTCGACGTAGTCGCCAGCAGGGATCGGGCCGCTCATCGGAACACCCCCCGCCGGCCGGGAGCCAGAGCCGGCTGGTTGTTTGCCACGGCGGTCTGCATGCCGGAGGGGAAGAATAGGGCGCTGACCGTCATCCAGCGCTCCAGGCAGGCATTCACTTCGCGGGGCGCCTGGATCCAGTTGGGCAGCTCACAGGCGCCGACAAACGCGGTCGAGAAGACGATCTGACCGGTGAGCAAGCCGTTTGACGCGGCCGCTCCAAGCAGCCGCAGCAGGGGGTTCATGGAGTCAGAAGGCGGCGGGTCCTCTGGCTCTTGCCACGGGCGAAGCAGGAATCCTGAGGGGGCCTTGCCCGCACACCACCGAGCCGCTGGCGCAGGGCGGCGAGGGCCTTTATCGGGGCTAGCGGTACCGCCAGGCGCACCTCACCCGAAAGCCGGAGGCGGTGTGCCTCCGGCCTCGGGGGCTTAGAGCACCTGCACCCTGGCCTGGGGACCGAGCACCCGCTGCTGATTGGCAGCCAGGATCAGGGCCTGTTCGCGGGGCACGTAGTGCGGCTCAGCCGAGATGTGCCCCTCGCGATCGAGGAAGAGCACCCGCAGGAGCTCACCGGCAGCCCCGAGAAGATGCACCGAGATGATGCGGATCGGGCAGGAGCGGCTGAGAGGAGTGGCGGCCATGGCTGGGCTGGCGAACGACACCGCCGTTGAGCTCCGGCGCCGCCAGCGCCGCGCAAGGGTCGCGGAGCGACTCGCGTCAGCCCTTGTGCGGTGCGCAAGCCGGGGCAGGCCGGGTGGCGTGATCGCCAGAGTCCAAGGCCTGCCCACCAGCAGCAGGCTCAACCCCCATCCGCCGCAGGTGCTTCCGGCCAGACCAGATCGGCAGCCTTGCGGGCATCACTGAGCACCTGCAATAGCACCCGTGGCGACTCTTTGAGCAGCTCCACCCAGTGGCCCAGATAGGCGGCGTGATTGGCCATGGCACTGCCGATCTCGAGGCGATCGCCGAGGAGCACGGCGCCCAGCTCGGCCACCAGCTCCTCGCGGGCATAGGCCCGGCCGCCATCGCCTCCTTCCCCCATGCCGCCGGAGAGATCACGGGCTAGACGGGAGCTGTGGCCTGTGGAATGGATCACCTCATGGGCCCAGGTGGCGTAGAGGGCTCCGGCCGAGTGGAAGGCGGTGCGATCAGGGAGCTGGATGCGATCGGGCACCGGCAGGTAGTAGGCCCGATCACCCGCGAAGCTCACGGGCACCGGCCAGCTGCTGAGCACGGCATCTGCTGCCCCCAGCCGCTCCGGCTCGGACCGCAGCACGGCCCCATCGGCCTGGCGGCGCTTCTGGATCAGCGCCTCCAGAGCCTCGCCTTCCAGATCGGCGGCATTAAACAGTGCCACCGGCCGGTAGCTGACCCAGCTGCGGCCAGGCTGAACCGACGGCTGGCCATTGGCGCCAGCTGATCCGTGGCCACCCTTACCAGCTGAGCCCGACTCCGCCAGCTGGCCTTCGCCCAGCTGATGCACCTGGGGCCGCAGCACATGCACCGCCTTGCTGCCTTTGCGGGGGAAGATTCCCAGGGACTTGGCCTCAGCAAAGCCACACCAGTAGGGCAGGGCTGCCCCCCGCAGGTGCATGCCCAGGGTGAGCAGTGCTGGATTGGCGCCTCGGTAGCGCCGGCCGGAGAGCAGATTCACGTGGTGGCCTCCCGAGGCGGCA
>CAMDVN010000104.1 GCA_945877595.1 Cyanobium sp. NIES-981
TGCTGGAACCTGCTCGATGGCACCGGTGGCCAGTCCAGGCGAGGCCTGTACCTGCCCCAGGGCAGCAAGGAGCCAGAAACGGCCTACCGCCAACGGCTCGCCAATGCCCGGCCGAGCGGCTTTTTCCGCGATGCCCTGCGCACCTATGCCGGGATGCTGGCCTCGGTGCAGTGGCGTGACCTCCCGTGTTCCCTGGCGGGTGTTCTTAGCGATGTGGATGGCTTGGGAACGGACCTGGGCGTGTTTTTGTTCTTGGCCGACCTGCTGGTGCTGCGCGATGGCGGGGCCCTGGTGCTGGTGCTGCCAGCAGAGCACCGCTGGCCCTCAGAAGGCCACCGGCAAGAGGCAATCCGGAGGGGTGATCGGCTCTCCTTACCCCGGCTGGCGCTGGTGCCCCGGCGGGACTGTCTCGACTGGCAGCTGGCCAACGGCGACGGCCGGCCGCAACGGATCCGCTGGCGGGAACGGTGCAGTCAGGCCCTGGGGCCGGTCCAGGGTCTCGGTTTAACCGAGACCCCTACGCCTGGGGCTGTTCCCCAGTTGGCTGGCGGGGTGGCCGTTCACCTGCTGGGCACGGGCTCGCCCCTAGACCAGCCCGATGACCCGGAGGGGTGGATCTACCGGGAGGCCCTGCTGCAACACGGGGGCCTGCAGTTCAGTTCCTACCGGGCGGTGGCAAGCAGTACCGAACCCGCCGGCTACCGGGCCGAACGGATCGGCCGGCCGTTGGTGCTGCCAGGCCAGCAGCTGCTGCCGGCGGTTTGGTACGCCGCCGATGGGGCGGCCTTTGGCGAGGGCGACCTGCCCCACCTGGGCCTGGCCAACCAGTACCTGAACTACTACCGCCTCAAAAGCGACTACGAAGATCTCCTCTCCCGCTGCGCCCTACCGGTGGGGGTACGCACGGGCCTGGTGGACCAGTTTGGCTACCAGCGCGACGAAGACGGTGCCGGCCGCCAGCCGGAACAGCTGACCCTCTCAACCAGCACGTTCATGGACCTGCCGGAGGGGGCCGATTTCCAGTGGAAGGAGATCCGGGCCCAGTCCCTGGCTGAGCACCGGGCCTACTTGAACCTGCTGGATGAAACCATGCACCGCGACGCGTTGGTGCCGACCCAGAACCGGGGGGCGGGCCGCAGCGACAGCGAGATTTCACTCTGCGCCGGACAGGCCTATGCCTTGCTGCAATCCCTGGCGACCCAGAAGAGCTCGATCTTTTCCTCACTCCTTGGCCACTGGTGCCGCCAGAGCGGCGAGACGTTGGCGCCAGGTGCTGGGATCTCGCTCACCGTGACCCCGATGACGCCGCCGGTGCGGCCCCAGCCGAGCGTGGGCGAGTGGTTGGAGCTGGAGGCCCGGGGCGTGATCAGCCGGGATGAACTGCGGCAGCAGCTGGCGATCAGCGCAGCGCCTGGTCAGGTGAACCCGGTGGGGCAGGGGGCGCTGCCGTGACCACAGGAGCTGCGGGCAGCTGGAGAGCCGGGGACCTGGAGGCGATCCGCTCTGCCCTGGGTATCCCGGTGAGCGCGGCCTCGATCGGGGCGATCGGTCGGGCGATGGCGGAGCTGGAGCGCGACTACCCGGCGGGGATCGCCGTCGCGGTGGGAAGCCTGGAGCGGATCGCCGCGATCGACCAGCAACTGGCCAGCAACCCTGTGGCTGTTGAGCCGGTGGTGATCAAGACCAGCCGCAAGGGAGCCGCTGCGCCTGTGCCGGCGGAGCTGCCCAAGCGAAAGCTGGACGTAATCGAGTTCGCCACCGAGCTGCTGCTCGAGGAGGTGGCGACTGAATACGCCCTGCCCGAGAGCCAGGGTCCGAGCCTGGCGGCCCAACGGCGCCAGCAGGTGGAGGCCTTGCTGCTGGTGTTGCCGGGCCTACGGGTGTGGCAACCCCAGGCGCCGCCGCGGTTCCAGGGCCGGCTGGAGCGCAGCTGATGGCGACCCCAGCCCTGCAGGGGGTGGCCAATGCCCGGCTGCTGCTGCACCAGCTCGATTACCCCGGCGCCGTGACTGCCAAACCCATCGCCCGCCAGGCCTGGGAGGTTGCCTTGAAGCAAATGGATCTGATCTCCAGCCGCGATAACGGCCCGGGGATCGATACCGGCGACATCCTGTGTGAGGGATTTTTGTGTAGGGCGGCCTTGCTGCCGGCAAGGACAACGGAGCCCTGGGACTGGCTAGCGAGGGAACTGCCCTGGCAGGAGTCGGGCCTAAGGGCTGTGCTGGACCAACCCGCAACCGACCGGCGCGCAACGATCGAGGTGCCGGCTGAGGGCCTCTGTTGGTTTGGCGATCTGGGCGGCCTGACGACGCCTGGGTCGTTGCCGGACCAGCCGCGTGCCGTGCTGGCGGGGGTGTCGCTGCTGCTGGTGGGGGCGGCCTATGGCCCCGGCGGGATTGGGGCGTTGCTGCAGGCGGAGCTGGGTGAGGCGATCACGGTGGCGATCAAGCCCAACCGGGTGCAGGTGATCGGCCCCGGCGACACGCTGGCGGTGTTGGCTACTCGCTACGGCACCACCGTTGAGGCCTTGCGCCAGGTGAACCCGGAGCTGCAGGACCTCAAGGGCATTACGGCGGCCAAGGGGGATTCGCTCTACCGGCTGGCGGGGAGGTACGGCACCAGCACCGGGGCCCTGCGCCAGGACAACCCAGCCTTGATGCAAGCGGTTCCGTACTTGGTGGCTGATGGCGACACCTTGGCCAACCTGGCGAGCCGCCAGCAGGAAACGGTGAGTGCCCTACGGCTGTTCAATCCCCAGCTGGCCCGCTATCCAGCGTCGGCGCCGTTGCCGGCGGGGGTGCTGATCCAGCTGCCGACGATCGGGGTGGCGGATGCTTTGGCGGTTGGCCTGCCCTTGCTGGTGCCCCAGGTTGAACCGGGCGATCTGCTGTCGGTGGGGGGCTGGGTGATGTTGCCGCCCCAACGGGGGGTGGGTGGTCTAGCGGAGTTGTAGCCGGCTGCTGAGCCTGCTTGATCAGCGGCAGCGGCGTCATCTTTCCTGGCAGTTACCGTCCCTGGTCCTTTTAGTTAGCCCTGCGAATACAGCATTCGGAATGGCCAGGCCCTGACTCTGACAGATCAGGGTGCCTCGAAGACACCTGCATACTATTACGTAGGAAATACCTACTTGTAGTTACTCTTGAGATCGAAGCTTGTATCTGAAGTCAGGCCGCAGGGAGCATCATTGGCCACTTCGCTAAAAGGTATTGAGCCACCTAAGCGGACAAATTGTAATGTTCTGTTAAAGTTGAAGCCACATTGCTGGCTGCCAAATGCGAATGCCGCCAGTCCCACGGATCCGTTCTCTTGCTTGTAGTAAATGCCTGTTAGTTCTGATCGACTTTTCCTTAGTCCACTTGAGTATTCGCTGAATCTATCTCCGATGAGCTTGTCATGGCCAGATCCAGTAAACACATCAAGTATTGATTTCAAAGATATTGAGTTGTTATTGACGTACAAGCGTGAAGGCGTAATGGCTACTGCGCACTTCGTCGTTGGCTTGTCTCGATATCCGCAATAAGCTTCAAACAGGACAAGACCCTGGTGGTAGCCCTTGATTTCGCTATCACTTAAGTCGGCATTTCCAAGACTTTGACTAAGGCTAGGTTGTGTAAGCGCAATTACAGCAGTAGCAATCAGTACAAAACGCACGGGACAGCTCCAATTGGGTGCAGTCTATCCCGACTCCCCCCACTCCGGTTTCAGGAAAGATGTCACCCCTCTGATCAGTACATCCGGGGGCTTGAGGATATGACGAACACGTCGCACAGCGAGGCTATCTAGCCAAAGGCTTCTGCGAAGCAGTCGGCTGATGTTAGGAGGCGGATGCACCCGCCCCACAGGCTGAGCGTGGCCCGGATTTCAGAGGAGCTGGGCATCCGCGTGATGACCCTATACAAATGGAGGAAGGCATGGCGGTTGAAGGGAGAGGTGGTGCCGTCATCTGAGAGGGAACCAGAGGGCAGGAGCGCTGCCTACAATTTCACGGTGGTGCTGGAGAGCGCCGGGCTCAACGCCACCGAGCTCAATGCCTGGGTTTTAAAGCAAGGGTGGAAACTCCATCCGAGGCGATCCACACGATCCACTCGCTGCTTTCGTCAACTGCAGGTTGTATGGATGAACATCCCATTGCATGCAGAGAATATAGAAATCGTTAACTTGGCTGTGGCTGCTTGATCAGCGGCAGCAGCGTCATCTTTTTGGCAGTCACCGCACCGGAGACGACAGTGATGGACTGGCCATGGCTGGGCCCCGAAGGTGCTTCCAGACCCGCCCTTGCTATGTCGCCAACCCCTAGGGCCGAAGCGTACTCAGGCTGTGCCGCTCTTTCGCCACCTGTTTCCGCACACCTACGCCGGACGGCTTCCATCCCTGGCAATAGCCCCCGTAGGTCCAGCCCGGATGGGGGACCTGCAGCAACCACAGCCGTGATGGGTGGACCGATGAACCGCTTTTTCAATTCCAGCGCCCTGGGCGCAGCTGATCCTGCTGGGCAGCTCCTGCAGAGCTACGACCAACTCCAGCAATGGCCGAACCAGGACCCTGGCACCGACGCCGATCCCCTCGATGGGACTGATGCCGCCGGTGACCACGACGATGACCTGGAGGCCGACGACGACCTGCCGGTGGACCTTCCCGAGTCCAAGGGCTCCGAAGTGCCCGAGGCCCTCAAGGCGGAACGGCGCAAGACCAACCAGCTGGAGCACGACATCCGGGTGCTGAAACGCCAGCTGCAGGAGTTCTCCAAGATCAACCCGGACGAATACGAGCGCCTGCAAGACGCCGAACGCCAAAAGGTGGAGCTGGAGCGGGAACTAGCCAGCCGCGAACGCCAGCTGGAGGCCGCAGCCCAGCGCAAGGTGCGGGCCGCCGCCAAGGAACGGGACGAAGCCCAGGCCGAAGTGCTGAACCTGCGCAAGGAGCGCCTGCTGGAGCGCTTGTTCCTCGATGCCGAGGGCCGCGCTGGCGGCGATAACCGGGGCTCCTTTTTTGAGATCTTCCAAAAGCAGGTGGGTTCTGAGTTCCGGCTCACCACCGGCAGTAACGGCCGCGATGTGCTCGAACCGATCGATTCCAAGGGCAATGTGCTGCTGGGGGACCACGGCAACCTCGATGCCGCCAGCCATGTCGAAACCCTGCGCACCCACCCGGTGCTGGGCTTCCTGTTCAATCAGCGGGGCGGTTTGGGACCAGCGGCAGTGATCGCCGAATTCGATGGCAATGGCCAGGCCACCAACCTGCAGGCGATGAGTGCCAGCGAGCTTTACCTAGGGAAGCTCTGGGTAACAACGTTGCCGCGAGACCATTTAGCGCCTAAATGCTCGATTTGAATAAATCCGTTGGTCCCAAGGGACAAATTAGTAGATTTTGTCTGATTTACGCCTTGTTTTGCCTTTTTAACCGCCCTAATCAGTG
>CAMDVN010000105.1 GCA_945877595.1 Cyanobium sp. NIES-981
GCCGAGCAATCAGCGGAGGTGGAGGCGTTTTACGACCGGATGAGGCCCAGGTCATTCTTCAACGCCGGAGGTGTCTCCCACTACAGCTGTTCATCCTGAGCCGATCAACCCCTGAACACATGCGACTGTTTCAGGAGCCGCAGGTAAGGTCGAGCAGCGGCTCGACTCTTGCTGCTCACCTTCGCTGACCTGCAACAGCCCAGGCCTTGCGGGCCAATGGGCGCGTTATCGGTGATGGCCTGCCCATCCGCATCCGCAAGGGCTGCCAACTTCCCAAATTCCGGAATCGATGAGGCAATAGCCGTGTTGCATCAATGCAGTCACCCAGGCCGCATCCCCCCCAAAAAAAAGTGCATGGGAAACCCATAAGCGAGGGAAGGCTATTCCTGCTCGGAGGCGGGTTGATTTCGGCGCCCATGGCGGCTCAGGCACCCTGATCGCCAATCTTGGTTGGATCAGACGGATGGATGAACCTTGAACTGAAACTCCCCCAGCTTGCGTACATAGGGGAAGTAAATAGTGAACACAACCATCAGCTTGTCTATTGGATTGCATCGCACTAACGCTCACCCAGCAAGCTTTGACAGTCTTTTATAAGTGTGGAATATGAAGTGCCTGCTAGAACTTTTATCTGGTTGACTCAACTTCTCAGTGGCCTTTAGGGTGTACCCAAGGAATCGTCCCATTGTCATTTTAGGCTAATCAATTAAACCAATCACTGTTTTGCTGAGCTGCTATAAGGATGCAGGCGCGTTACATTAATGTGCAGAAAAAACCAGGTAAAATCCATTGTCCACTGGGAGGCTGAAATCAGCCTGGCCCGCTTCCTGTAGAGGTACTGCCATGTAAGGCCGCAGAGCTCTCTGGGAGGCAGAACTCCCCATGAGATCTACACTGAGACCAAACCCAGTTCCTCCAGGGCAGGCCACCCTTGCTTGCGTGGTGCGTGATCACCACTGGTAAGCACCCTCTATTGCATACAAGCTGATTTTGATGTTCGTTGTAGACAGTTCTATCGTCTTAGTCTCACGCACGGCTACTGCGTTTGCTTTCCACTTGGTAATATTCAGGAAGCAAGCCGTTGAATGGCTTAGCTATTCGAACGCTCGACGCTAATAAGATCTGGTCCTCGCTCTACCGTTCAGGCGGGCCCATCTGCATTCTCATTAAAGCCTTAATGGCTTCTCGTTTGCGACGATTTCGCCATCTTCTCAAGTCCTCCTATTCGAAGTGTTCGTGGGGATGGAGGGGCGTCAAGCTGTCTGGTAAAGGGATGCGGGATCTGGTGAATGGCGTGGCCAGCGGCGATCTCCTGGGTTGACTTCAGGCTACCGATTGCCATTATGGACGCACCACCTCGGTTTGTAGCTGTTACTACCAAACACAAGAGTCTGCCTCGCATGACGTCACCACTATGGGTTACTCATCATGCTTTTTCAGGCTATATGCTAATTTTGTTAAGCCTCAAAGTACCTGAGCGCAGGCTCTGCTCAGCCTCGATTCGATGAATTTCCACAGGTCAGCTACTGCACTAGTTTTGGTGGCGATGGCTCTCACAAGTTGCAAGAGTCCGTCGTCCGATTCATCTGAATCGGCGCCTCCAGCAGAAGAGACTATCCCAACGACAAAAGCGTGCAACGAGGCAAAGCCACTCATTGATCAAATCGGTGACCTTATGGGACCAATAGCGAAAAATGTCGTAAATGACGAACCAACTGACGACAATGTGGCTCGATTGAACTCGGTTCTAGACGAGTTTGATGCCATTGCCGATTCCGGCGTCACCGAGGAAGTAAGGGCTTCGTTTTTATCCTATACAGAAAGTGTCGATAAATTAGTTGAAAAGTTCATTAATCGCGAAAATCCCGATGAGGCTCTTGCAGAATTTGAAGGAGCCACCGAAGCGCTAATTGGAGAATGCCTTTAGTCCTAAGAGCTGAATCCTCAAGACTCTCCTGAGCTTGAGGAGTGCTCTGGCTGCCGTTTGAGAGCCAATCATGATCTAGATAATTGCCTAGGGGAGTAATTCCCTTGGCTATCCAGGTCCTGGTAAGACCACCGACACCCTTTTCCTGTAAGCGGGAGACGCAGTGGCAAGTCCATCAATGCAACCGTTTTAACCGTGTCGGTTGCTTCCGTATAGAGCAACACGGCATCAGTGCACACATGGTTGTCATCCCGTAATCGGCGGTTTGCTTCCAGTGCGTTTTGAAGTTTGTCAATAACGTTTTCAATCATATTTCCTCTGTATTAGTTACGCCCTGCATCGGGCGGTATCGGTATGTGTGGGGGTAGTCCCACCCTTTCTGCATTTCTTCAAGCGCCAGGAAGACCAACCGAGATTCCCAACCCCATCCGTACCTCCGCTGCTTGCCGTCTTCGTTGGTTACCAGTAGTAAGTTGTTCCCTCCGAACCGGTCGCCCTGGAAGTGAAGGTTGTACCTGGTGCCTTTAACCGTTATCTCGATAGGGTCGCCAGCGTCCAGGCGTTCAAACAGTTTGTATCCGTCTTGGTTATCCGGCTAGATACTTGTCAAGTCGTAAAAGTTGCTCATGGTCCCAGGGTGGCGATGGCCCCGGCCGGCAAGGTCAGCACGAGGAAGGGTTGATCGCTGCGGGCGTCGAGCTCGAATTGCTCGCTCAGGCTCTGTTCACCCATTCCCACCTCGGTAACACCAGCAGCTCTAGACACCAGAGGTCAACCGTTGCCTTGAACGCACTCAAAACGGCCAGGCCCCTTAGCGCTGATAGCTTGAACACATGCTGATCAGTCCTCCTTAGCGGCTGTGCTCTTTTGTTGAGGCCATGGGTCCCGTGGCGGACCAGTCTGTCTCAGTGCAAACGCTGCAAACGATCACTGGACTGACGATGTGACCATTTTTCCCCTCAAGGAGTGGTGGGGCAAACCCCAACGCGACCTCCTCTCGGGCCTGGTGGTGGCCTTCGCGATGATCCCGGAGGCGATCGCCTTCTCCGGCATCGCCGGCGTGGATCCCCGCGTGGGCCTCTTTGGCGCTTTTGTGCTCTCGGTGACGCTGGCTTTGGTGGGCGGCCGCACCGCCATGATCACCTCGGCCACTGGCTCCACCGCTCTGCTGATGACGGGCCTGGTGCAGCAGGGCAATGGCCTCGGGGAGGGTCTAGGACTGCAGTACCTGCTGGCGGCCGGCATCCTCACTGGGATTCTGCAGATCGCCTGGGGCTACCTGCACTTGGCCCACCAAATGCGCTTTGTGCCGCAACCGGTGATGGCGGGCTTCGTGAACGCCCTGGCCATCCTGATCCTTTTGGCCCAGCTGCCCCAACTGGGGCTGGATTGGTTCCACCCCGAAACGCTGACGGTCACGGCCCCCAGCTCCCGGCGGTGTGGGGCTTGATGGCCCTCACCCTGGCGATCATTTACCTGCTGCCGCGGTTCACCACCGTGGTGCCCTCGGCTCTGGTGGCGATTCTGATCTCCACCGGCCTCTCGATCCGCCTGGGGCTAGAGGTGCCCACCGTCGCCAGCCTGGGCACCCTGACGAGTGGACTGCCGCAGCTTGGTCTGCCCCAGCGGTGCCCTTCAACCTCAGCACCCTGGGGCTGGTCTTGCCCACGGCCCTGGCCATCTCGCTGGTGGGCCTAATGGAGACCTTTCTCAGCCAAGACATTCTCGACGACCTCACCGACAGCACCAGCGACAAGAATGACGAGGCCCGCGGCCAGGGCATTGGCAACATCGTTAGCTCGCTGTTTGGCGGCATGGCCGGTTGCGCCCTGGTGGGGCAGTCAGTGATGAACGTGGGCTATGGCGGCCGCACTCGCCTATCGACGTTGACGTCGGGTGTGGCCCTGCTGGCGATGATCCTGCTGGCGGCCCCCTGGGTGAATCAGATCCCGATGGCCACGCTTGTGGGGGTAATGGTGATGATCGCCATCAACACGGCCAACTGGACTTCAATTCGCGCGATCCGTCGCATTCCCAAGAGCGACACTGCGGTGATGCTGCTGACGGTGGTGGTTACGGTGATTACCCACAACCTGGCGGTGGGCCTGCTGGCGGGCGTGGCCCTTGCTGGCATCTTGTTTAGCCGCAAGGTGGCCAAGGTGATCGAGGTCAGTAGTGAACTGATCGCTCCTGATCACCGTGTCTACCGGGTGCAGGGCCAGCTGTTCTTTGTGAGCAGCATCTACTTCCGCCAGGGTTTCGAGCTGCATGAACATCCAGAGCATGTAACCATTAATATGGCCGGTGCCCACATCTGGGATCAGAGCGGCGTCACGGCACTGGATCAGGTAATCCGCAGCCTGAAGTTGGTGGGTAGCGCCGTGGATGTGGTCAACCTCAACGCCGAGAGTACCGACTTGTTTGCCCGCATCGGTGTGGCGCAGGAAGCCGGTGGGCGTGGCGGATCCATGGCTTCGGCCCACTGATGGCTCCCTCCCATCAGCCCCAACTGACGCTTCAGCATCGGCGCAGCGTTCTGGCTGGCTGCTTGACCACTTCTCGGTGGTGGCCCTTCCTCTGGCGCCGGACTTTGGTGTTGTCTTGGCTGCCGGTGCTCTCCAGGACCCATGACCGTCATGATGAAAGTGTTGCTGGCAATGCCGACTCGGCGTCGCTGACGATCTTGCCCAGTGCTCTACCGGGGAGCAACGGTCTGGCGTTGCTGGTGGGGACCCTGCTGTCGGTGATCGCTCTGCCCAAAGAAGCTCTGCCCAAAGAGCCTCTGCTCAGGCTGAGCCCCATGGCGACAGGCCCGCCGCAGCTGAGTTAGTCCCGCTTCCCCCGCGGCGATCTGTACCTGCTGATCAACGGGGCCAACAGCCTGGCCCGCCTGGGTTCGCTCGACACCCTGCCTACGTCCTTAGGAGCCTGTCGCCCATGGCTCAGCGCCCTGGCTTTCCACAGACGCCTTGACATCGGCCAAGATCGCAGTGACTGCAATGATTTTGGGCGGCAAATGGGGCATGATCAAGGCCAAATCGTTCCGCCCCTGGAACCCTGGGCAGACGCCGCTGCCGCCGCCCTCACCAGTGGACTGGCTGCCAGATCTGGCTGCTGAGTTGGATCTCGAAGCTATCCATGCCGTCTACCGGCAGAAGGACCCGCGCGGTGAGAACGCCTACGAGCTGCGGATGTCGATGCAGTCTTCCGCGCAGCGGTTGGTGCTGCTGCTCCTGTACGCCTATTGCGTCGGGTTACCCAGCTCCAGAAAGATTGAGAAAGCCTGCTGGGAGGTGGCCGCGTTTCGC
>CAMDVN010000106.1 GCA_945877595.1 Cyanobium sp. NIES-981
TCGGGGGCATCAATGCAAGCCAGCCGAACGGTGAGCGTCTTACCCGCCTGACGCACGCGGATGGTGTCGCCATCTCCGATGGAGAACACGGTGGCCTTGACGCCCTGAGCTGCTACCTCGCTTGGCCAGGCCAAGGCCGCCAATGCCACCACACCCAGCAGAAACTTTCTAGCCATTGCCGGATTTTGCACCGGCAGCCTTTTCATGCTGTTCCTGCATGAGCTGGATCCCGATGGCTGATTCGCGCCAACCTGTACCTATGCCTTACAAAACGAATGGCCGCAATCGTCTGCTTCTTGCCTGCGCGATTGCAGCTTTGGCGGCAGGAAGTGCCCTAGCTCAGCAGCCGGTGCAGCCCCTCCCGAAAGTGGGCGGTTGCCCGCTTGGCTACTACAGCTCTGGCGGCTACTGCGTGCCCAGCTCCGGGGGCAACACCCGCGGCGCCATTGAGAAAAGTGGGGCTGGCTGTCCGCTGGGTTTTTATTCCTCTGGCAACTACTGCCTCAGCAGCCCCAGCAACGAGCGGGAAGCGATTCAAAAGAGCGGCACGGGATGTCCTCTGGGCTGGTATTCATCCGGCAGCTACTGCGTCAAAAGCCGCTGATTGCCATGGGCTTCCGCTTCCGCCGCTCCGCCTGCCTTGGCCCGCTGCGCTTCAACTACTGCTTCGCGGGCCTGCGGCTACAGCAAGGGCGGATTGAGCTCCCTCTCCGTTGGCGGGCGGGGTGCCTTGTTCAACATCCCGGTGAACCGCAGCGGGGGTCCCCTGTCAACCGTGGGGCTGCCGGGCACCGGTCTGAGCTGGAGCGTGGAACACGCCCAGGTCCCAGCGTACGGCCTACCCAACAGTCGCCGGCTAATGCCTGGGCAACTTGATGCGCTGAAGCAGCAGTTGTTGGAGGTGCTGCGACAGGAGCTGTTTGTACCCAGCTCCACCGGGGAGCAGCTCTGGGAGCACGGCCTGGTGAGCCCTCTTGTTGCTGATGGCTCCTTATCTGCACGAACCGCTGGCCTGCTGGCCGTGATCGAAACGCCGGAGGCCATGGAGGGCTACCTGCTGAGAGCCCAGGGGCTGGACGATGCCAAACGGCGGGCCCAACGCTGCATCACGGCTGTGCAGGAGGCCTCACGGCTGGCAACGGCCAGGGGTTGGTTGCGCTGACGGCTCAGGCCAGGCGCTCTTCTGAGAGCTGGCGGAAGGCGTCATTGAGCAACACCACCTCAGAAAACGACTGCTCGAGGTCAGAGAAGCGCTGGGGGTCAAACAGCTGATCGAGATCGAAGTTGAGAATCGGCCGGATGCTGGCCGGCACGCTGAGGAAGTCATTCAGCTTGCGCAGCATCTCGCCAGCGTTGCGGTTGGCCTGCTGCAGCTTTTCCCGCTCCCCATTGAAGGCGTCCAAGCCCTGCTGTAGCTGGGGGATGGCTCCTTCCAGCAGCTCATTGCCCTTGGCCTTGGCCAGGGTGTCGATCAGCGAGGTGCGCATCCCACCGATCTTGCCCAGGGCTTTGTTGGTCCACGACCGCTCCCGCAGACACTCCATCGCCGCCTTGACGGCCTTGCATTCCACGGAGAGATCCGCGAGCTGGGCGATGCCACCGCCGCGCAGCCAGTTGGCTACACCTCTGGCAGAGCGGAGTTGCAGCCGCTCAGCCGGTGGGCTGAGGCTGATACACACTTCCTCGGTGCCCAATGACTTGCCGTTGGCGGTGAGCGTGCAGCAGCGCACCTCAACCCGCATGGCCTGCAGGTCGCCAGCCAACTTGAGCGACTGGATCACGCCAAAGCTCTCCTTGACTTGACAGGGGGCCTGGTGGACGCGCCGATCCGCGTCGTCCACCAAGGCCTGGAGTTGCCGGTGGTTCTGCAGCAGCAGGGCATAGACCACGGCAACGATGGCCAGGATCAAGAGCCCCGCGATCAGAAAGACCTGCCAGAAGGCGAGCACAAAGCCCAGGGCCACCAGGCCCAGCAAGGTGCCGCAGCCGGTGGCGCATCCGTTGTTCTGCTGGGCCATCGACAAGCAACGTGGCGTTGGCGTTTCCGCCACTGCCCACAGCATCAGTCCGGCATCTAGTCGACGCCACTACTAAGGAGCTAACTATGCGGACCTCGCATGAATAGCCGCTTTGGCGTTGCTTGCTGACCCTCCCGTGGCTTTTGCTGGGGTCCCCTACCCAGCAGCCATGAATCCGCCAGAGGTTGTGGATGATCTCCCGGCGAGCTCTGAATCGGCCCTGGTGGCTGCTGCGCCGGAGTGCAAGGGAATCCGTGCCACCAGCGATTTTCCTCGCGATCTCAGTGGCCTTTCCCCGGAGCAGATCGCGCACACCTACAGCGCGATGCGCAACAGTCATGCCTCGCTGGCTCGCGCCCGCGGCCAGCTGCAGCGGCGCTCGCGCGAGCTGCGTGAGGCCCGTGATCGCTTCCTGGCCACCCTCCATGGTTACGAGGGGCGATTGGTGGCCATCGGTAAGGAAAAAGCCGAGGCGCTTTCCATGGCCCAGGAGCTGCATCGTGAGCTTGAGCTCTTTGAAGGCAAGCAAGAGGCCTTGGATCGTTTGCTTAGCGACCTTGATGAGGCCAAGGAGCAGGCTGGCTTCTGGAGCATCCTGCTCATCACCGAACTGATCGCCAAGATGCGCGCGCTGCTGCGCGGAGGAGCCTCTAGCAATGGCTGAACTGAGCGAGCGCTTTGCCGAGCTGATGGCTCGGCTGTCAAAAAGTGACGCCGAGCTGTTCCGCACCCTGGGCGAACAGAACGCCAGCGTGCGTCAGATGGTGGAGGAGCTGACTGGCCCTGCGGCCGCTGCTGCTGCCATGAACCAGCCACTCACCGCCGCGCTCGCACCCCAGGCCCTGCTTGCCCCAGAGGCGTGCTCTCTCCCCGCCCTGAAAGCGCGGTTCCGGCGGGTGGCCGCTGCCCAGGCCTGGGCAGAAGAGCGCCTGGGGCCTGCCCCCAAGAAACCCACCTGGGCTGAGCTGGTGCAGACCTTTCGCACCGGCTCCTGGCCTGTGAAGACCGGCAAGCGTGGTGCCAGTGGAGCGGGGCTCCAGGCCGCGCAACTCGAGCAGCGGCTGCTGCTGCGGATAGACCTGATGGAGCAGCGCTGCTTGCAGCGGATCGAGGGCCTTGAGCAGCTGATCGGTTCTCTACTGGTAAGTGGATGACAGTGGGAGGTTCTTCTCGAATTGAGCAGCTGGGTCGCTTCCTGCTGCGGGGCCTGCGCATAGGCGCCAGCACGATTTCGATCATCGAGCTGCTGCGCAACGACTGGACCGGTGGGATCAGTGCTGGCGTGGCCTGGTTGGTGTTCCTGCAGGTAGAGCGGCGTCTACCGCCCCTCAGCCCGGAGCCCGAGGACTGATTCGCAGCTCGGCATAGCCGGTGGCCCTATCCAGCTCCCGCCAGAAGCGCCACTCCGGCAGCAGGCCAAGCACCAGCTCTGCTGTGGTCCGCACCAGCGAGCCTGCACAGAGGTGCCCGCCGATCACGGCGCCGCTGCTATCGGCCACTGCGATGTGGAGATGGGCGCCATCGGCAGAAAGGGTGCCAAAGAGGCTGAGGATCTCCAGCTCGCCGTGGATGGTTGTGGCCGCCGCCGCTCCCGCGAAGCGCAGCTCCACCACCGAGAGGCTGCCAATACCGCTGATCACACAGCCGGCCTGCTCCTCCTGCTCGCCCATCCAGGTTTCCAGTGCCAGACGGAGATCGTCTCCAGGCTGCAGCCGCAACGGCACCACCTTCATGGGGCCTGCCCCTCCATTAGCCCCTGGACGATCACCAGGGCATCGACGTAACCCAACTGCCTGTGGCGAAACGCTCCCGGCAGAGTGCCAACGACCTGAAAGCCGTTGCGCTGCCAGCAGCGGATGCCGGCGGTGTTGGTGCTCACCACCAGGTTGAACTGCATCGCCCGAAACCCCAGCCGCCTGGCTGCCAGCAGGGAGTGCTGGCAGAGACGACTCCCGATTCCATTGCCCCGGGAGCGCTCAGCCACCACATAGCCGGCATTGGCCACATGGGCACCAAGACAGAGGGAATTGGGCTTGAGGTAGTAGGTGCCCACCACGGCGGCCCCGGCCCTATCCACAGCCACCATCACTGCCTGGCTCTGTTCCACCCACGCCACCTGGGCCTCAGCCTTCGTGATGCCAGGGTCGTGGGGAAAGGTTTCACCAGCGCGGAACACCGGCTCCAGCAGCGCCCACACCGCTGGCCAGTCGACCGGCTCATAGGGGCGGATCTGTAATGGAGGTGGCACCAGGGGAAGGAACGGCGCCAATCACTGGTGTGATTCTCTCGCCCTGGTGGCTGCCATGCATGAGCGGCTGCTTATCGGCACCCACCCATTCCGAGAGCGTGTGGAGATCACCGACGCGTTGAAGGTTGTGGCGGCTCGCAGCGGGTACACAACTGGCTGATGCAGGTGGTCCCCAAGCAAGGGGGTGAGGAAGCACCCCGTCTAGGTCGTCAACGCCGATGGCTACCTGACCGCAACGCTGGAGCGAGCCAAAGCAGCAAGGTTGACAACCCAGATTTTTAATGCGGAAGGTGCATAACCGAACACAGAACAAGTCTAGCAAGAGCCAGCTCAATGAAAACTCAGCCGATGTAGTGGCCAGCCATGAGATTCAATGCAAGACTCTGAGGGCTAGAAGGAGGCGGGACTACGCGGATAGCTAAGAATTGTGGTTGGGGACGCAGGCAGCGAAGTCCTATTCGACTACCACTACGCCAGAAATTCATCCAGGATGGTACGAGTGAGGCTCTCCAGGTCGATCTGACGGCTGAATTGCCGTGGCTGGGAAAGGCGAATCAAATTCTCCGCTGCATGATCCCTAGTGCGCTGATTTTTGCGCTGTCGGGGTGTGGAACACAGCCAAAGCTCCCCGATTGCCTGAGTGGGGTAGCGGGGGGAGTTGGGCCTAACTCGACTGCCGTAGCAAGAGAGCCTTGGAAGGTGGGTAAACAGGTATTAATTGGAATTGACGGAAGTGGTTCGATGCTTGGCTATTCCCAAGCTGACAAGGGCATCTGGCAGCGGTTCCTTCAGTCAATCAACCAAGTAACCCGCGGGAAGGGTTTACAGCCTGTGACCTATCGCATCGGGGGGGGTGTTGCTGAAGGGCCGATCGGTGGATCAGTGACACAGGCAGCTGATCCATGCTTCTTTAAGGGATGTGCTGGCTTCAAACCAGTTGCATCAAGCC
>CAMDVN010000107.1 GCA_945877595.1 Cyanobium sp. NIES-981
CTGACGGCGCTCGGGATCCTCCCGGTATTCGGCGATCAGGTCGCGCAGCGCCAGCAGCTCCCGGTAGAGCCCCGCCCGGCCATAGGGGGGCACGTTGTGGGAGATCAGCACGCCGTAGCCGCGGCGTTTGGCCAGCATCGATTCGGAGGGGTTGTTGGCCGCATACACGTAGAGGTGGGGCAGGTGGCCCAGCAAGATGTCGGGCCACGATTCGCGCGTGTTGCCCAGGGGGGATCCGGGCAGCCACTCGAGCGTGCCGTGCATGCCGAAGTGCAGCACCGCATCAGCCCTGAAGCCCCGCTGCAGCCAGCTGTAGAAGGCGGCGTACTGGGGATGGGGGGTGAGGTCCCGCTCGTACATCAGCCGCATCGGATCGCCAGCCACCCCCAGGGGCGGCTGCACGCCAATCCACACCTTGCCCAGCTGCACCCCCCCCAGCAGATAGCGATCGCCCAGGGTGCGGATGCCCCCGCCACGGCTGCCTCCACCGCCCAGGGGCCCCCATTGCGCCTCGATGCGCCGCGTGAGCCAGGGACCCAGCCAGGTGGCCAGCTGCTGGCGGCTCACGGTGGTGATTGGGGCATCTTCAAAGCGGATCCCCTCGGGCACCTGGCTCACATACAGGGCATCGGCCTGGCGGATCTGCTGCAGCAGCACCTCGCCGCTGGCCGGCAGCTCACCCACGTCGTAACCCTGCTGCTTCAGGGCCTGAAGCAGAGCCAGCAGCGAGTCGGGCACGTTGAGCAGGGCGGCGGTGCCGATGGCGCCATAGCCGGGTGGAAAGCCGTAGAGCACGATCGCGATGCGGCGCTCGGCGGCGGGTTGATGGCGCAGGGCGATCCAGGCCGCCACCCGGCCGGTGAGGCGCCGCAAGCGCTCGGGGATCAGCAGGATGCGATCGCCCACCAGGCCGCCCAGGGGCACCGGTTCGATGGCGCCGTCGAGCTCCGGCAGGGCAAACAGCACCACCCCTTGCAGGCCGCCGATGCCCTGGCGGGTCCAGGAGTGGATGTCCTGGATGAGCAGCGGCGCGGCCACCACGTAGGGCACGTTCTTGGCCTGCAGGATCCGCTGGGCGATTTCTTCACGGCGTCCCGCCTCCATCGAGCCCGCCGGCCCCCCCACCAGGGGAAAACCGATCGTTGAAACGATCGCCTCCACCGCCACCGCCCCCGCCCCTGCCCCCGCCCCTGCCCCCTCCACCCCCACCTCCACCCCCACCGCTGTTGGGCTATGGCCCCCGGCGTCGATTTCATCGCGACTGGTCATCCAGTCGCGCACAGCCATGTGGGCCTCCACCCCGTTGATGAACACCGGCAAGGGCAGCAGCTCGGCGGCCTCAAAAGCCCGGATCAATTGGCCGATGTAGGGCTGGGCCGTGATCACATGCTTGCGGTAGAGCAGCAGGCCCACCACCGGCCAGCCGGGCTCGGCGTCACCCTTGGTGCGGCTCTGGGGCCGGTGCCGGTGGTACCAGCGGAGGTAGGCCTGCGGCTCCCGAAACACCCCGCTGTGGTCGGGATGGACCAGCCCCCGATCGGGCGTTTCGCGCACCGCCGGCACCGTTCCCACCGGCAGCCCCCACAGGCAGGAGCCCAGGTGGAGCACCAGGGCGGTCAGGTTGTGGGGACCGCCGGCATTCCAGTAGCGGTAGAGGATCAGCCAGTGGCGTAGGTCCTGGGCCTGGCGCAGCGGAATGAAGCGCAGCAGCTTGGGGCCCACCTTCAGCAGGCTGATGTAGCCGGCGAGGCGGTCTTCTTCGCGGCCACTACCGAATTTGGCCAGGATTGAACGAACTGGTTTGGGCAGGCCAGGGGCCTCGGCATTGATGCGGAAGCGACCGAGCCGGGTCAGGGCCATCAGCTCCAGGGCACACTCGAAGACCAGACAGATCTCCAGCCCAGCGGCGCGCTGCTTGAGCCAGAGCACCTGGTCGTAGTCAAAGATCAAGCTGGCGAGCAGGGCATCGGCGCCGGCGAGGGCCGCCTCGACCTCGGCGGGGCGGCTGTTGAGGTCGCGGTCGCTGAACACCCGCAGCTCCAGCTGGGGGCAGCGTTGCCGCACATCGCGGGCGGCCTGGCGGTACAGGGCGGCATTGAACGCCTCGAAGCCGGCAATCAGCACGATGCGCCTGCTTCGCTGGTCCATGGCCGTCGCAGACCCGTCCTCTCGTCAGGGTAAGGACGGTTTTGGAAGGCTCAGCGGCCATGTGCCTCGACTGCGATTGCGCCGGCTCTGCGCCACGCCAGGTGGTGCTGGAGCGCCGGCTGCTGGAGCACAACGACGACCACGCCGCCCACAACCGGCGCCACTTTGCGGCCGCGGGGGTGCCCGTGCTCAACGTGCTCTCTTCGCCCGGCTCTGGCAAAACAGCCCTGCTGGAGCGCCTGGCGGTGGAGTGGGGCCGTGACCACCCGATGGCAGTGCTGGTGGGGGATTTGGCCACCGACCACGACGCTCGCCGCCTGCAGGCGGCCGGGGTCACGGCGCTGCAAATCAGCACCGGATCGGGCTGTCATTTGGAGGCCGCCCAGGTGCATGGGGCCCTGGCGCAGCTTGCGCTTCAGCTCGGCCGGCGGGGGCTGGAGTTGGCGGATCTGGAGCTGCTGGTGATCGAGAACGTGGGCAATCTGGTCTGCCCAGCGGCGTTTGATCTTGGGGAATCGCAGCGGTTGGTGCTGCTCTCGGTGTGTGAGGGGGAGGACAAGCCGCTCAAGTATCCGGCCAGTTTTCAGGGGGCCGATGTGGTGGTGATTAGCAAGGTTGATGTGGCGGAGGTCTTGGGGGTCGACCTGGCCCTTCTGAAGCGCAATCTCGAGCGGGTGGCGCCGCGGGCCCGCATCGTGCAGGCTTCAGCGCGCACCGGCGAGGGCCTCGAAGCGTTGCTCGAGGCCCTCGCCCTGCCCGTGGCGGCGTGAGCGGGCGGGCGCGGCTGCGGCTCGAGTGCCGTGGTGTGGTGCAGGGCGTGGGCTTTCGGCCCTACGTGCATCGGTTGGCCAGGCGGCTGGCCCTCTCGGGGCAGGTGGCCAACGTGCAGGGTGCGGTGGTGGTGGAGCTCAACGGTTGCCGTTTGGCGCTGGAGCGGTTTGTGGACCTGTTGCCGTTGGCGTTGCCTGGCCCGGCCCATCTGGAGCCGCTGCGGCCGATCTGGCTGCCAGATCTCCCCGCCGGCGCGGCCGTGGTCGCGGGGGTGCGCCTGGTGGCTGCCGCCGCCCAGCCTCTGGGCATCGGCCTGGTGGCCCCGGCCCTGGCCCCTGACCTGGCCCCCTGCCCCGCCTGCCGCGCCGAGCTGGCCGAACCGGCCAATCGCCGCCATGGTTATGCCTTCATCAGCTGCAGCGCCTGCGGTCCCCGCTACAGCATTGCCACTGCTGAGCCCTTTGCGCGGGCCCACACCACCCTGGCGGGCTTTCCCCTCTGTGATGCCTGCCGACGCGAGTTTGACGATCCCGACGATCGCCGCTTCCACGCCGAAACAATCGGTTGCCCGACCTGCGGCCCCCGGCTGCAGCTGCTCGAGGCTGAGGGCGAGGGCGTCTGGGCGCCTGGGCACTGGGCCAATTCCAGCGGTGATGCCATTGGCCGGGCCGTGGCGCTGCTGAAGGCCGGCTGGATTGTGGCCCTGCAGGGGGTCGGCGGCTTTCAGTTGCTGGTGGATGCCACCAATGCCAATGCGGTGGCACGGCTGCGCCAGCGCAAAGGGCGACCCAGCAAGCCCCTGGCTGTGCTCGTGGCCGATCCAGCCTGGGTGGCGCCCTGGGCCCGGATCTCTGCCGCCGAGCGCTGCCTGCTGGCCAGCCCCGCCGCACCGATCGTGCTGCTGCGCCGCCGCCGCCATGGGCCAGCGGCCGGTCACCAGTTCAGGGCTGCCACCACCCCGCCGCTGGCCGCTGGTCTGGCTCCCGGCAGCGCTGAGCTGGGGGTGATGCTGCCGGCCTCGCCGTTGCATCTGCTGGTGGTTGAGGCGTTTGGGGCTCCGCTGGTGGCCACCAGCGGCAACCGCAGCGGTGAGCCGCTCTGCATCTGCCCTCAAGAGGCCCAGCGGCGCTTACTTGGCCAGGCCGATGCCTTTTTGGTGCACAACCGGCCGATCGCCCGCGGCCTCGATGATTCGGTGCTGCGCTGCATCGCGGGGCAGCCGGCTTTGGTGCGGCGAGCCCGGGGCTTCGCTCCCCAGGCCCTGGTGCTGCCGGCTTGGGGGAGCAGGGTGCAACCGGTGCTGGCCCTGGGCGGCGACCTCAACAGTGCCCCCGCCCTGGCCGTGGGCCGGCAGGTTTGGCTGGCGCCCCACCAGGGGGATCTCGCCGATGCCCTCACCCAGCAGCGCTGGCAGCAGGGGCTCGAGGAGCTGATCGCTCGCCATGGCCCCCAGCTCGAGACGATCTGCAGCGATCGCCATCCCGAGTACATCAGCGTGCAATGGGCCCAGGCGGTTGCGCCGCCACAGAGGCATCGGGCCGTGCCCCATCACCTCGCCCATGGCCTGGCTGTGCTGGCCGAGCACGGCGTTGCCCCGCCGGCCCTTGTGGTGGCCTTCGATGGGCTGGGTTATGGGGATTTGGAGCCCACGGGTGAGCTTGGCCCCGCGCCGCTCTGGGGCGGTGAGGGCCTGCTGATTGATGCCGACCGTCGCTGCCAGCGGCTGCTCAGTTTGCGGCCCTTTGCGCTGCCTGGTGGTGCCCGGGCGATGCGCGAGCCGCGCCGCGCTGCCCTCGGTTTGTTGGCAGCGCTGGGCGAGCGGGCTTGGCTGCATCCAGGCGCAGCGGCCACCCGGGCGGCCTTCAGCGCGGGATCAGCTGAGCTGCTGCTGCAGGCGATCGCCAATGGCTGCCAGAGCCCCTACACCTCGAGCGTGGGTCGTCTGTTTGATGCGGTGGCCTCCTTGCTTGGGCTGGCCCATTGCCTCAGTTTTGAGGGGGAGGGGGGGCTGTTGGTGCAGG
>CAMDVN010000108.1 GCA_945877595.1 Cyanobium sp. NIES-981
CGCCAGCCAAGGTGGCCAGAGTGGCCCCGGTGGCCCCAGTGGCCTGCGCGTGCAGCTCGATGGGAGCGCCCTGGAGCGACTGGCCCTGGCGGGCGCCCTGGAGCTGCTGGCGGCCGGCCACGCCAGCAGCTTGGCTCCCGCCAACGCCCACGCCCTGGCCCTACTCAATGGGCCGATCGAGCTATCACACGAGCCACCCCAGCCAGCCGGAGCCGCCCTGCAGCAGCTGCTGATCGACCCCCAAACCTGCGGCCCCCTGCTGGCGGCCCTGCCGGCCGCGCGCACGGCGGCGGCGCTGGCGGCCCTGCATGGTCAAGGCTTGACCCAGGCGGCCGTGATCGGGGCGGTGCTCTGATCGGCGGCCCGCAGGATTGCCCGTCAGAGCCGCCTGTCAAGACCGCCCGTCAGAACCGCTCGCCCGCCAAGCGCTGGGCCCGCAGCTGCCGCAGCCGCTCCCCCAGGGCGGGGCCCGGCCGCAGCCCCTCGGCCGCCCTCAGCTCGGCAGCGCTGAGCGGCGCCTTGAGCTGCCGCCAGCGCAGCCACCAGCGCAGCAGGGGGCGCCGCGGCAGGCCTTCAGGGCCAGCGCAGGCCAGCTCGAGTGCCACCGCCTCGGGCGAGAAGCCCGGCGTCTCAAGCCACTGGCACCACTGGGCAGCGCTCCAACCGTGCTGGCTGCCGGCCAGGCCCCGCCAGCGCTGGCGCAGCCCGAGCCACTGGGCCAGCAGCTTGTGCTGCCGGTGGGGCAGCTGCAGGCGCTCGGCCAGGGCAAGGGGGTCGGCGGCCGCGGCCAGCAGGGCGGGCAGCATGGGCAACTGCAGCCGCTCGGCCCAGCGCAGGCGGCGCAGCCAGGCACGATCGTTGTGCAGTGCCGCATCCAGCAACGCCAAACCGCCCCAGCGCTGCAACGCCGCCAGCGCCGCCGGCCAGGGTTCGCGCTCCAGCAGCAGCTCGAGTTCCATGCGCAGCCGGGTGCCCAGGGCCGCCGGGGCCTGATCCGGCGCATCGCCGCGGCGCCAGGCCCAGGGCCAGCGCTCCAGGGTGCTGCGGGCCTGCTCCAGGGCGGCGGGGGCCAGGCTGAAACCCAACCGGGCGGCATAGCGGGCCCCGCGCACCAGCCGGGTGGGGTCGTCGGCCACGCTGCTGTTGTGCAGAAAGCGCAGCTGCCGCTGCTCCAGATCACGCTGGCCGCCATGGGGATCCAGCAGCGGCCACGGATCTCCCGCCCCGATCACCAGGGCCATGGCATTGATGCTGAAATCGCGCCGCCGCAGGTCGTCGTCGAGGGAGCCGAAGTGCACGTGGGGGTTCTCGCCCTGTTGCGGATAGCTCTCTTGCCGCGCCGTAGCCACATCGAGCAGCAACGGCTGGCCGTCAATAGCCAGCTCCACTTCGACGGTGCCGTAGGCGCCGTGGGGGCGGGCAGCCGCCACCGCCAGCGAGCCCGCGGGCGCCTGCGCCGCCGCCAGCTCCCCCAGCTGCCCCACCCACGCCAGGGCCGACCCCTCCACCACCAAATCGAGATCGGGCACACCCCGCCAGGGGTCGTTGTGCACCCGGTGCAGCAGCAGATCCCGCACCGCACCGCCCACCAGCGCCACCCGCACCCCCTGTTGGGCGGCCTGCTGCAACAACGCCTGGGCCTGGGGCGCAATGCCGGGCAGCTGCATCAGCGGCGCCCCGCTCAGGCCAAGGGCTCGATCGGCGCCAGGCGCGGATCGAGGATTTTGGGCCCCATGCCCTCGAATTTGACCGCAATCGACACCTTCTGACCGCCACCAAACAGGTGGGTCACCAGCCCCTCGCCAAAGGAGCTGTGCCGCAGCCGATCGCCCACCGCCCAGGTGTGGGCGTGGCGGCGCAGCACCGCATTGGCCGGAGCTCCGGCGGCGCCCCCCGCCTCGACCCGCTTGACGTCGTCACGGTCGACCCGGGTGAGGCGTTCAAGCCGCTGCTCGCGCCGCAGGGCCGCGCCGCCGCTGCGCGGCAGGTCGCCCTGGATCAGGGCGTCGGGCAGCTCCGACAGGAACACCGACGGCACCGCCGGCTCGCGCATGCCGCCCCAAAGGCGTCGCTCGCTGGCATGGGAGAGGAACAGCCGCTCCTTGGCCCGGGTGAGCCCCACGTAACAGAGCCGGCGCTCCTCCTCCAGGCTGGCCGGGTCATCGAGGGAGCGGTAGCTGGGAAACAGGCCCTGCTCCATTCCCACCAGAAACACCACCGGAAACTCAAGGCCCTTGCTGGCGTGCAGGGTCATCAGGGTGACGCGATCTTGATCGGTGTCCTTGGAATCGGCATCGCTGGCCAGGGCCGCCGAAGCCAGGAAACCCTCCAGGGAACCCTCCTCGTTTTCCTCCTGGTATTGCAGCGCAGCGTTGACCAGCTCCTGCAGGTTGCGGCGGCGTTCTTCGGCCTCGTCGGTGCCCTCGGCGATCAGCTCTCCCACATAGCCGCTCTGCTCCATCACCCGCTGCACCAGCTCCGAGGGTGGCGCCTGCTGGCTGCGGCTCTGCAGGTCATGGATGAGTTCACAGAACTGCAGCAATCCCTTGGCCGAGCGCCCGCCCAGGGATCGCACCGCCTCCGCATCGCGCACCACCTCCCACAGCGGCACCCCCAGCTGGTTGGAGGCATCGGTGAGCCGCTCCACGGTGGTCTTGCCGATGCCGCGGCGCGGCACGTTGAGCACCCGCAGCAGGCTCACCGAATCGGCCGGGTTGACCAGCAGCCGCAGGTAGGCGAGCACGTCCTTGATCTCGCGCCGGTCGTAGAAGCGCAGCCCCCCCACCACCACGTAAGGGATGCCCCAGCGCACCAGGGACTCCTCCATGGCCCGCGACTGGGCGTTGGTGCGATACAGCACCGCCATGTCGCCCCAACGCAGCTCGGGATGGGCGGCCTCCAGCATGCGCATGCGGTGCACCACCGCCTCGGCCTCGGCGATCTCGTCATCGCAGCGGGTCAGGGAAATCGGCTCCCCCTCGCCGCGGGTGGGCCGCAGCACCTTGTCGATGCGCTCGGCGTTGTGGGCGATCAGGGCGTTGGCCGCCTCCAGGATCGTGGCCGTGGAGCGGTAGTTCTCCTCCAGCTTCACCATCGTGCGGGTGGAGAGATCGGGGGCGCCGTCACCGAAATCCTCCTGGAAACCCATCAGGATGCGGAAATCGGCCGCCCGGAAGCTGTAGATGCTCTGGTCGGCATCGCCCACCACAAACACCGAGCGGCCCTCCCAGTCGTCGTAGGCGTCGGGATCACGGCCATCGGTGACCAGCAGCTTGATCAGGTCGTATTGGGTGCGGTTGGTGTCCTGGTATTCATCGACCAACACGTGGCGAAAACGCCCGTGCCAGTAGTGCCGGATCTGCTCGTTCTGGCGCAGCAGCTGCACGGGAAACAGCAGCAGATCATCGAAATCGAGGGCGTTGTTGGCGGCTAGGGCACGGCGATAGCGGCGGTACGTTTCGGCCATCAAGCGGCCCCGCTGCCCGCCCGCGTCGGCCTCGAGCTGCTCGGGCATCCAGCCCTGGTTCTTGGCGTTGCTGATCGCCCAGCGCACCTTCTTGGGCTCAAAGCGCTTGGGATCGAGCTGCAGCTCCTGGGTGACGATTTCCTTGATCAGGCTCTGGACATCGTTCTCGTCGTAGATCGAAAACTGGCGCGTCCAGCTGAGGCCCTCGGGATCGCGAAACTTGTCGATGTCAAAGCGCAGCAACCGCGCAAACAGGGCGTGGAAGGTACCGATCCAGAGCTCCTTGATCACCTCCCGGTAAATGCGGCTGCGCAACTGGCGTTGCTCTGCGGCCGGCAGGGTGCTCCAGGGCTGGCCAAACTGGCTCTGGGCCAGCTTCTGGGCCAACAGCACCTCCAGCCGCTCCTTCATCTCGCGGGCGGCCTTGTTGGTGAAGGTGACCGCCAGAAGCTGGCCCGGATCAACGCCGTGGTGGCCAATCAGGTGGGCAATCCGATGGGTGAGGGCGCGCGTTTTGCCACTGCCCGCCCCCGCCACCACCAGCAAGGGGCCGGTGTGGTGGTCCACCGCCTTGCGCTGGGCATCGTTGAGTCCGGCGAGAAATGCGCTCATCTAAAAAGTGTCCCCTGAACGCTCGTCCTTGACCAAGGTTGCAAAGGAGGGAGATCTCTCCAGCAGCTCGTCGTAGGTGCCCGACGCCCTGATCCTGCCGCGCTCAAAGGCAAAGATGCGATCACAACGTCGAACCGTGCTGAGGCTGTGGGCAATCACCACGATCGTGCAGCGCCGGGCCACCAAATCCAGGGCCTGCATCACCGAGGTTTCGGTTGGGGTATCGAGGGCACTGGTGGCTTCATCGAGCACCAGCAAGCTGGCCTTGCGGAAAAAAGCCCTGGCCAGGGCGAGCCTCTGGCGCTGGCCGCCGGAGAGCTGCACGCCGTTGGCTCCCACCGGGGTCATCAGGCCGTAGGGCAGATCGGAGATTTCATCCGACAGCAGGGCCGCCTCCAGCGCCTCCCAGACGGCCTGATCGTCGACCTCATCCTCGGGGCAACCAAAGGCGACATTGGCCTTCACGCTGGCATTGAGCAGGGCAATGGTTTGGGGCACCTGGGCGCAGGAGCGGCGCCAGGCAGGCAGATCGGCCACCGTCAGGGCCGCCCCATCCACCTCCACATTGCCGGCGGCCGGCTCGAGCAAGCCCAACAGCAGCCGCGCCGCCGTTGACTTGCCGCTGCCCGAAGGCCCCACAAAGGCCACCCGCGCACCCACCGGAATCACCAGCGACAGCCCCTTGAGGGCAAAGTCTTGACGGCCTGGATAGCGAAAGGCCACATCCTGCAACCGCAAACGCTGGCGCGGTTCCAGGGCACCGAGGGCCGGCTCCGGTGGCGTTGGGTTGGGTTGG
>CAMDVN010000109.1 GCA_945877595.1 Cyanobium sp. NIES-981
TTGAGAAAGCTGATTAAATCGCTGGAATCAAGCTGATCAGCTGCTGCGTCAGGGATTTGGGGCATGGAGGTGAGCCATTCCCGCCGACCAAAGCCAATGCTGTCTAGCCCCGCCAGGAGCCCGTGGACACACTTTTAGGCGGCCCTGCATAATCAGCACACTGGGCGGCGTTCAAGCAGCGGCAGCCCCAGATCCTGCTCGCTCGGGCCCGATGGCGGCAAGGGCCAGGCGCATCGCCAGGGGGTCACGTCAGCAGCCGTTTATGGGTGCACAACCGGCTGGAATTCAGCGGGCGTCAACACCTGCATCGGGTTGCAATAATCTTTGAGCGCAAGCAGATCAGCGTCCTCACTCCCTAGCGTAGACACGAGGGCACTCAAAGCCAGATTAATAACGATCTGATCCTTCGGGTCACGCACCTGCGCACGGCATCTGGTTTCGGCGGGCCCACTCGGGGGCGATCAACCAGATTGTTGTTCAACACTTGCACCATCAGGGTGTCGTCGAACGGCCAGCGGAGATGATCTCTTCGTGCTCCATCCCATCAAGGAACAGCCCGAGCATTTGCTCTGCACGCTGACGTGCCCCTCTAATACCGCGCTCTTCAGAGGCCATGCCATCGATCAGCTGCTCACGCCGGGTGGGATCCCCAAACAGTTCCCGAAGGCTGGCCATCGTTTCAGCATTTGCGATCCTTCTGGTATCCACACCTAGCAACCAAGCGCCTGTCTTTTCCTCGTCACAATCCAGCGAAAAGAAGCGATCCCAGGCCTGGTCTTGATCCGTCATTCGATCAAAATTGCCTGCGGCTCCATAGCTGCACAGCACCGTGAAGAAGTCAACAGCATCTTTGGCATCGCGCGTGCGTCGATCAGTCCAGGCAAACAGCTTCAGAACTGCGAGCCCTGGCAGCGAGGCCACTTTCACCACCAGATCAGCCGCCAGTTCCACCTCCACCGCCGCATGCAGAGCTTCCTCAAACCCCGCCACTGTCATCGCTACATCCATCTCTGGCGGCCACAGCAACGTCTGCTTGTCCACCTGCAGGTCGCCAAACGGCACCACATCGATCGTGGTGCCACACCCCTCGCCCGGCTCAGCAAAGAACAGTCGCTGCACCTGGCGGCTGTCATTGCGGAAGCCGTGGTAGTCAATCAATCGCTTCTTGAGCTGTTCATAAGCTGCCCAGCTGGTTAAGGCCACCGCGAAATCCACATCCTTGGTGGCACGCCGCACCCGCTGCTGATACACATGCACCAAAAGCAGATCCCGGGCTGCCGCCCCAACCAGCAAAGGTTCCACTCCCTCAGCCATCGCACCGGCATGCACCGCTGCAATCACCCGCACCAAGCCGGGATCCAGGGGTAGCTCAGGCTTCAACAGCACGTCGCCAGATCTCCTTGAGTTCTGCCGCTGCTTCAATGTTGCGCGGATCCAGGCTGGCCTGTAAATCGGCGATGACGAGCGGCAATGGCACACACGCTCCGCTCCCACCAATCCTGTTGGGGTCCCAGAACGCCTCCACCACCTCCACATCGCCAGTTGGATCGCTGCGCAGACCTTCCGCCTGCATCAGCTGCGCCAGCCCCTGTCGCAATGCTGGTTCCGGTAGGTAGAGCAACGCCTTCTCGGGTTTCAACACCGTGCCCAGCTGATGCGCTGCCACCTCGCCGCTCCACTGCCCGCCGCATCGCTGCGGATCCGCACGTTGCCACCACAGCCCCTGACCAGGTGAGCGAAATCGCAGGCTGCGCAAACGGGGCCGCAATCGCACCGGGTATTCAGACGCCCACATCTCCAGCAGCTGGCTCCAGTTGCGCACGTGCCAGCCCTTGCCCCACCCCCGACGCACCAGCAGGCCTCGTTGCTCCAGATCTCCCAACACCGCTGGAACGCTGCCCAGGGCTACCCCTGCTGCTTCATGGAGGATCTGAGTTGTGGCCAGGGTGAGCGCCGGCTCACTGAGCAGTGCGAACACCAGCTTCAGGCCAGTGGCCGTGCTGGCCCTTCCGGTCACCCCCTCGGCTCTGGCGCCTCGTTCCACCCTGGGCGGCTTCTGGCCCTTCACCACAATCAAAAGATCCTTCTGCTGGAGATAGGCGTTGCCCTGGCCGTCGATGAAGGGCAGACCCATGGCTTGGCATTGCTCGGCCAAAGGCTCACTCGCTCGAGGTAGCACCAGAACGCCCGGAACACTGCCCTGATGCAAGGCGGCCTGGGCGGCTCCCAAGGCATCCACGTGCTCAACGGACCGCACCACCGCTTGGAAAACCCTGGGCATCGCCCCCGGCTCCGTGCGCAAAAGCAACTGCCAGCCCGGCTCGGAGCCAGGTTCTGCCGGCAAAGTGTTTACCGTCAGATCCAAGCCAGTGCTGGCCCGAAACGCCTCCACGGCCCGTTGCACCAACGAGCCCTGCGCCTTGGCCCTGGCAAGCACCCAGTTTTCGCCAGTTTTTTTCACTGGGCGTCTTTTTTCATGGCTTATGAAAATTCTAGCTGGCTGAAAGATTTGCGGTGCGCGGGAGCTCTTGCGGTTTTCGCCGCCTTTCATTTTTGCTGAAAATTGCTATGGCCTGAAAAAAAGGGGGCGCCCTGGAGCTCGACCTGATAGGCCCCAGCTGGGATCACTCGCTCTTTCGCCAGCAGGCCTGAATCGGCCTGGAGGCGCTGCTGCCTGTCCCGTGTCAATCAGGTTGAGGGCCGCCCGCGTCAATGACATAGGCGACCCAGGCGCATCGCGGGAAACCCTTGCGGCAGGTGCTTTTTGCCTGTAGCTCCCCCCTTGATGCCCACGATGTGGCCATGGTGCACCAGCCGGTCCACGGCGGCCACGGTCAACCGCTTCGCGGGAAGGCTGGTTGGAGGTCACCCCCACCGCCGGCCATGGCCGCCATTGCCATAGGCACGGGGAAACTGGCAGACCTAGTCGCTGCCCAGAACCACGATCAGCCGGTCATGGTGCCAGCAGGTGCGGAAACGGTTCGCCCCGCAGGGTGATCTCCACCCGCTTGGCCTTGGTGAAGACGCAGACGCCGATCTCACCCGGCTGGTCGGCCAGCAGACACATCAGCTCCGGCGTTGGGCCATGGAGGGCCTTCCAGTGCTGATCTGGCTGTTGCCGGCTCGTCGTTTGGAAATGGTCAGCGCACTCTGTTGAGCGGTGAGGGGAGCCGGAATGACCCGGTGCCCTGCGCATGGCAACCGAGCCGGTTTGGCGCGACCCGCCCCTCAACCAGATTGTCGTCGGACAAGCTCCGTATCTGCGGCGATGCATCAGCGGGGCCCTGAAGCACCACTTGCTCGATCAGCTGCCTGCCACCCCAGGCCACAGCGCTCCGGCTCACAGTCCTGGGGAGCCTGTCGCTGCGGGCCGCGGCCGAGCGGCTGGAGATCAGCACCACGTCCATTGAGCACCCCACGGTGCGCAATGGCAATGCAGTTGCATTACCGTTGTTGCGATCCTGCTGGAGTGGGCCATGCCTGTTTTCTCCACCGCCGACGCCACTCCGGCTGCCGGGCTCGCGCACCAAGAGGTGGAGTCGGCGCTCACTGAGCGGTATCAGACCACCGTGCCGCAGCCTGTGCGCCAGGCCCTGGGGCTGCGCAAGCGTGATCGCATCCGCTACACCGTCCGCCCTAACGGAGAGGTGGTGCTGCAACGGGCCAGTGCTGAACCAGCAGACGACGACCCAGCACTGGCACCCTTCCTGGCACTGCTGGAGCAGGACATCGCCAGCCATCCCGAACGTCTTCAGCCCGTCACCGCTGAGCTGGCATCTCGCCTGCAAGACCTCGTCCTTGGCATCGACGTGGATCTCGACGCACCGCTGCCCGACGACGACTCCGCTCGACACCAGGCCGTCTGAATGTGAGCAAGGTTGACGGTGTGCCCCTTGTCGTCCATGGCTGGCGGCCATCACCCGGTTGATGCTGCGGGATATTCCGCAGGACCCAACCCGCAGGGAGTATCAGCAAGTATTGACGCTGGGTGCTGAGCACCGGCACTGGCGCCGGGTCAAGTTCTTTCAGCAGTACCGGCTGTTCTTTCGCTTTCACAGCCGCTCCAAGCTGATCGTGCTGGGCTGGGTCAACGACACCAGCACCAAGCGGGCCGACGGCAGCCGCGGCCATCCCCCCAATGACTGGGAAGAGCTCATGGCAGAGGAAGTCCAAACGTCTGCTCGCATGCAGCAACTCACCGATCTGCTGCCGTGAAGAGCTGGCGGCAGCCTCGTTGCACTGTTCGATGATGGCCCAGGTGGGGCTGTGCGAGAGCCGCTGGCCAGGCGGTTCGTACAGCGCCAAATCCTGACGGTGGAGGCGTTGCTGCTCCGCCAGCTCGATCCCCTGCTGTCCGCCCTAAAGCCGTTGAAATCGTTGATTACCACTGATGAACCCGATGGACCGCCTCACCCCCATCACCCCTGGCGAACTGCTTGATGAGGAGTTTTTGCAGCCTCTCGGCGTCAGCCAGTACCGGCTAGCCAAGGCAATCGATGTGCCTGCGTCGCGCATCTGCGCCTTTGCCGTTTTCTGGGATTGAGCCCTGGCTACTGGCTGCGTGCCCAGGCCGCCCATGACACCGAGGTGGCTAGCGCTGGGCTGGCCGAAGAGATTGCGCGGATCGAGCCGCTGGTGGTCGGCTAGCGCAGGCTGCAGTCGGTGAATGTGCTGATGGTGTGATCGCGTTTGAAGGCCGAGCGCCTGGACCTGACGTGACCCCCTTTGCTGCTCCAGTTCCTATGAGAGCTGGTGGGTTAGTCAGGCCGCTTTCCATTGCTGGAGAACTTCCAGGGGCGTACGCCCCTGGAGAGCCGAATGCGGTCTGTAGACGTTGTACTCGGTTCGGTGCTGTTCTGC
>CAMDVN010000110.1 GCA_945877595.1 Cyanobium sp. NIES-981
GAAAACACCGGTATGCCCATCGGAAATAAGACATACTCCTGAGCAGTTGCTCTCCGGCCATGGCCTGCTGTCTGCGAATGCCTTGCTCTCCTCTGAATTCACACCTCCGTGGCCCAAGTCATTACCCGCCCCATCGCTCGCCGACGCCATGACTTCATCTCTGCTCCAGCGCCCTTTGCAACTCACGCTCCACCCTCCGGACGTGCTTCCAGAAGGCATGAGTTGGCGGCTGCATGAGGGCTACGTGCGCTCGGCCACCTGGGATCTGGAAGGGGAGAGCATCACCCTTGGCCTCTGGGCTCCGGGTGATCTGATCACTTCGGAAGATCCCGTGCTCAATCCGCTGGAACTGCAGTGCCTCACCACCGTTGTGGTGGAGCACATTGAGCTTGATGCAAGCGAGCAGCTCCAGCATCTGCTGCGTGAGCGGCAAATGCTGGCGGAACTTTTAACCATTCAGCGGATTCGCTCCGGGGATCAGTTCGCCTGTGGTGAGCTCCAGGGCCTGAGCAGTAGCGGCTGTAGCGAACCGGGTTGAAATGGAGCACCTGGCAGCCATCGCTGAGCCAGCCCTCCTGTGGAGACAGCGGCAGTCGCTGGCGATCACCGCCGTACATGGGCTGCTCAGGCCACCTCCGACGCCCATCCCTGCTGACGGATCATGTCGTCGGTCCAGCCCTGGCAGCAGCTGGTGAGGTGTTCTCCATGGGCGATCAGGCCTTGGTGCAGCTGGCAGGTGAGCACCGGGATGCAGTTCACTCCCGCGTGGTGCCTGAACCAGTGGCAGGTCATGCAGACCTTGCGGCTGCGGGTCTTGAGCAGCACCGCCTCATCGAGGTAGGGCCACTCCTCGATAGGGGTATCAAGCCGGGCATTCAGCGCTGCGGGTCGAGGGAGAGGGGTACCCATGAATCATGGCCAATGCGTACGCTTGTACTGGCGCGGTCGGCGGGCCTTGCTGCCGTCCCATTGCGCCCTCGATACGGTGCGCTGTGTGGATAAGGGCCGATGTTGCGCGAGCTTGCTCTAGCCATCGGCATCCCCCTGGTCCTACTGCTGCTGGCGGTGCTGGCGATGGAGCAGTGGCGTGATCAGCTGCCGGCCTGCTTGCAGCGGTTGGCCGAGTGTCCGTCTTGGCTCTGGAACACCGGCATCGGGCTAATCATCGGCCTGTCGCCGCTGCGCTTGCTGCTGCAGCGCTGAGGTTCAGGCCACTAGTTGCTGGTGTTGCACAAGGAAGGCCTCAATCCATTCGTGATGGCGGCGCTGGCATGTTGCTCGCCAGCGAACTGGGGCAAACCACCCGTGTGCGGGGCCTTGGCTGGAATGAAAGCCAGGCCGAAGCATTGTGTTGAACACCGAGCCCCCTCTGGAAGGCACTACGGCTGAGCAGGCAAATCCCCGGGGCCAACGCTCCGGGCCTTGTTGTTGCTGGCGAATAAGTCAGCCCAGCCCACCCAGGCGAATAAATCCGCCCACCACCACGAAAGCGATCGCCAAGGAAGTGATGCCGCAGATATGCCAGGCCAGCCCGCTCAGATTGTCGTCGGTGAGGTTGGGGATGAGCTTCAAGCGGGCGTGCACGGCCAGGGCAGCGGTGCCAGCCAGCAGCAGCTTCACGCCCACAAGTATCCCGATCGGGTTGGCCGGGCTGAAGACACCCTGGACCCCGGGCAGATAGATCCAGCCCTTCCACAGCCCCGTCAGCAGCTGGATGGCCAGGGCGGTGAAGCCCAGAGATTCAAACGTCTGCCAGAAGCTGCGGATCGATGCCGCGCCTACTCCCGCAACGCGGTCGGTAGCACCCCCAGTCCATCACCAGATGCACGCCGGTCCACACCGTGGCGGCCAGGGCATGGGCGATCACCAGTAGAGGGAAGGCGGACACGGCGACTAATCGGTAACTCCAGAGCAGGGCGCGAACCTGTTGAGTTTTGGATGATCCGGGGGGCGCTATCATCGTAACCGGTAGATGTTACTCATTTCACGATGAATTACACCGGAGGCGATCTGATTGGCGATTTTCTCGATCTTGAGGAAATCCCATACGTCTTCGGCAATCCGGGAACCACAGAAACTACATTTCTTGATGCCGTTGGGCGATCCAAGGCTCAGTACCTATTGGCACTTCATGAATCGAGTGCTGTGGGCATTGCAGCTGGATATGCCATGGCAACCCGTAAGCCCGCCGTTGTGAGCCTGCATACCTACCCGGGCTTGGCAAACGGTTTGTTCAACATGCGCAACGCCCTTCTGTCTGGCGTGCCTCTGTTAGTCATCAACGGTCAGCAAGACTCTCGTTTTCTAATCCATAACCCCGTCCTGGGAGCGCCCAACGCGCAGCTAGCTGAAACAGCCACTAAATACAGCTTCGAAGTCGCACAGGCGGAAGATCTTCCCATCGCCCTGCAGCGATGTTGGCTGCAAGCCCGCCTTCAACCAAGTGGGCCCGTTTTTCTATCTGTTCCCATGAATTTCATGCAGGAACCCTTGGCCGAAGTGGGCCTGCGGCACACAACAGTGCTGGACGATGTGGTGCCAACCGGCCTTCTCAAGCTTGCCAATGCATTACTTGACCCCAGCGATGGTCCTCTAGCCATTGTGGCTGATTATGCCGTTGGAGCTTCAGGTGCTGTCGGGTACCTCAGCCAGTTGGCTTCTCATCTGGAAGCTGATCTGTATTCGGCGCCTTTCCACGTGCAGGGTGTGGTGGATCCCTTGCATCCCAATTACAGGGGGCAATTGCCAGCAACAACCCGTGAGATCCGGGAGCTGCTTAGCCGATACGGCCGCCTGCTGCTGCTGGGAGAGAAGATCGACACATTCACCTTCAATGGTGAACAAGCCATCCCGGCCAGCCTCAAGATCTTCCAACTGGCTCCATCGACACGCCAGCTGGGTTTCGATTACCCCTGCGACCTCGCAGTTCTTGGAGATGTGTGTGCCTGCTTGAAGGCTTTAGTCGATCAGCTTAATGCTCCTGCATTGCCAGAATTCAAGCGCAATGAAGTCACGATTCTGGCTAAGCTTCAGACGGAATATCCCGACCATGGAGCCCATGCCAGTGATTCCCTGATCCTGGATGTGTTGCAGCAGCTGCCGCGTGATTGCCACCTCATCACCGAAGGTTCCTCAGAAGATGCAGTGGTCCAGCGAATGGCTATTGCGCTCGGCTTCTCAAACGTTCATTTCGCACCCCGTGGGGGTGGTCTCGGGTGGGCGATGCCACTGGGTGTCGGATTGTCACTTGGCTCGAAGCGGCCCGCAGTGTGCTTTGTGGGTGATGGAGGTGCTCAGTTTTCGATCCACTCCATCTGGAGCGCTGCGCGTTATCGCATCCCTGTGGTGTTCGTTTGTTTTGTGAATCGTGAGTACCGAATCCTGAAAGATCTTTGGTGTGGAGCTCTGAATACCAGTTTCGATCAGGCTCACTTTATTGGTCTTGATTTTGATGATCCAGCACTTGACCTGGAATCCATTGCCCGTGGATACGGTGCACGCACCAGCTGGTTACGCAATGCAGATACCGTTGCACAGGAGATTCAAGCTGCGCTGCAGCATCAAGGCCCTTCGTTTCTGCTTATTAAGCGGGAGGCCTGACGGGTTTCCCCACGAGGACCTGCGGACCTGCAGGGAAAACGCCGAGTCACTGTTCGCTCTGCTGCAGCGCCCAGGCCTCGCGCTGGATGAGCTGCGATTTACCTCAAGCCCCTAACAGACAAAACACCTGAGCAATGCGCCCAGGGGTAATCAGTCAATCAACATTCCAATGGCAATCGTTGGTCAAAGCTGCTGGCGTTGGCACCTGGGGCCATGCATTCCAGGTGTTGGGCGGATGATCCTCCTGAGGGCACCTGTAGCGGTGCGGCTGGAGTGTCGATCAGTCAGGCGCACAAGGTGAGCTGCATTGGGGAATGCTGCTCTTTTGCCCGACTGAACGACCCGCCCACATTTAGATAAAGACTGTTGGAGCAGGGGCCTGCGGTCAGCGTGCTTCTTGAACCTGGCGGGGTGGCGTGTCGTCCATGTTGGGCGCCTCCTGGGTTGATGAGCACAGCATCGCTGCGCTAGCCGTTGAGCACAATCAGCTTTTAAACGCATTGCTTCTGGCTGCAGACCAGAGCAAGGTGAGATTGCTTTGTGGCCTGCAGCAGCTCAGGCCCTGCGCAGTGGTGGCGGCGTCCACTGCGGCGCGCAAACCTGCCAGCCCTGCTGGCGCTTCTGGGCCCAGAGCTTGATCGCCTCATTTCGCATCAGCTCCCTGCGATGTTTCAGCAGCGGTGGCTCCCCGCCGGGCATTACCTCTCCAAAAGTCACCTCCAGCGCCTGGCTCCAGCGGTCGTAGCGGCGCGGCTGGAAATGGAGCACCTGGCAGCCATCGCTGAGCCAGCCCTCTTGTGGAGACAGCGGTAGTCGCTGGCGATCACCGCCGTACATGGGCTGCTCAGGCCACCTCCGGCGCCCAGCCCCGCTGACGGGTCATGTCATCAGTCCAGCCCTGGCAGCGGCTGGTGAGGTGCTCGCCATGGGCGATCAGGCCTTGGTGCAGTCGGCAGGTGAGCACCGGGATGCAGTTCACCCCGGCGTGGTGGCGGAACCAATGGCAGGTCATGCATGCCTTGCCGTTGCGCCACACCAGCTACTTGTCATTGAGATAGTGCCACTCCTCGTAGATGCCAGGGTTTTCTGCGGAAACTGGCCCCGGCCGCCGGGTGCCATGGGAGCGGGGCTGGGAGACAGCCACGGCGGCGACATCAGCAAAGGGGTGCATTTGGACTTGCAGATGTGGTCTGGTTCCGGCCAGCACTGGCGCCACATCCGCCAGTACCAGGGCGCCAGATGT
>CAMDVN010000111.1 GCA_945877595.1 Cyanobium sp. NIES-981
GTTGGCAGATTAGGTGGTCTCATGATGACCCTCCACTGTGCCGAGCCCTGGCCGCTTCCTTGGCTGCACGGGTGTAGTGCAGGTCGTTCCAGCGGTTGCCGTCGAAGCTTTCACCTGGAGGCGGTGCGCCTGGAACTGGGGCGCCGAAATCAGTGGCAATGGCAGGGCTGTTTTCATCCCAGCCCCAAAACCAGGGGAAATCATCTTTGGAGCGGCTCGGCTCCTTGCCCCTGTCCTTCGCCCACTTAATCGGGCCGGGTTTGGCACGCAGGATCCCAGCACCGGCCTTGCCTCCTTTGCGTAACTGGGCACTTAAGAAGGGCCGGATGTTGAGCCGCACGCCGTCATTGATATCGGGATCCCAGCCGATTGCTTGTTGATGCAGCGGTTTCCAACGAACAAAGATGTCGTAGGGCGGTTCGCCTTCGAGGATCTTTTTGAGCTGGCCTTGCAGATCAAGCGCTGCTGCCAGGCGATCATCAGCGCCGTTGACTCCCTCTGCTTGATCAAGTTTCTGTCGATCAATCCAGTCACCCAGATAGGTGAAGGTGAGCAACTCCAGCGTTTTGCGGCCCTGGCCGTTCGGTTCCGCGAGCTTGTGGGCACTCACCAGAGCAGAAAAGCCCATGGGGTTGCCATCCCACACCTGCCAGACAAATGGACGCCCCTGGAACAGCTTGCAGTGCTCACTAAAGAAGGCCGTTCTTAGCCAGGCTTCCAGGTTTTGCTCTGGCTTGCGAGTGCCACTAGCGACAGCCGCAGCAAGTAGCAACTCCCTTTCATTCGCAGATGACCAGTCATCAGCAAATGCAGCTCCAAGGAGCTTGCTCAAGCGTTCATGAGCCACAGGCTCACCGCGTACAGATGGCAGACAAACAATGCCATCTTCATCAGTGTGGCTAGTCAATATTTCACATCGGGCGATCCACTCATGAGCTTCTTCTGACAGCTCTATAGATGCATCGGTTTCAGCAGGCCAGCGATAGCCAACTAATCGTGCTACCGCAACATGTAATGGCTCCGAAGCAACCCGCGGGTGACCGTGGAACAGCCACTGAGTTAAGTCATCCGAATAAGGTCCTGGGATGCCATTCGGAAAGCTTTGATCTGCGACACTTGTCCAATATGAAAAATCAAATGGCACTTTGCCAAAGGATGACTCTGTAATGCTTAGCGCCTGGTCAATGGCCCGAAGGTTCTCCTGCAGTTGCGGAGAGTGGAAATAAGCGACAATTGCCGGAAGATGCTCAGGATGCTTCGGCAGCACAACCGCCCCTGTTCCATCAAATCTTGTTCCCCAAAAAAATGCTGGAACAGGAGATGACGTCACTGCAACCGACAATCCCTTCTTGCCTAACGCCTGCCTCCCCTTATGGGCGGTTCCGATTTGTGCTAGCGCCCCATTACCACCTTCCCACTTCATTAGGGAGGTATACGGCATAGAGCTTGTATTGGGCGCGAGTTGATAATAAACCCAGGATGGAGTTATCTGAGCTACTTCCCAAAAACGAAGGACAAACCTGTTCGCATCTGTTGTGCTGACGCCCTGGAGGACGTCGGCGTACGCAGAAAGTCTTGGCGTCGTTGCGGCAAGATCTACCAGGGCTACGGTGGCGTCTGGATTCGCAAGCTGCCCCTTTTGGCTTACTGCCACAAGTGCAGATTCCCGCAGAAGCGCGGCCTTTTCATGTGGCATCCTTGGCCCGCTGACATCTGCGCCGCGCAGCTCAGTCTCCGCCGCAGGCTCTTCATTGGTTTGAGTAAGGAGTACAGCTTGTACAACTTCTCCGCTAATGGTTTCAAAGGCGCCTGCTCCTAGCTTCACCAGCAGATTCCAGCGCACCCGCTTGAGCAAGGATTCTCGCTGTTTCTTGTAGCTGGTGAGAAACAGCCAGTTCTGCGGCATCACGATCTGCACCACTCCACATCCTTGCCTCTGGCTCAGCTCCAGGCAGCGCTCAAGGAATACATTGGCCAGATCATTCTTGGCATCTGAATAGTGTCTTTCGCTGTACTCCCTCACCACCTCATGCTGTTTGCCTCGAGTGAGATAAGGCACGTTGGTGATCACTAGGTGATAACGGTTCTCCAGCAATCCAGCAGCCTCTAGTAAACCTTGGGCAGTGAGCGCCATTTCAGCGGCCTGATCCGCTTCGTCTCCTGAACTCATTGGTCCCTTCTCGCCCAGCGCTTGGCTCAGGAACTCCGCCAATTCCCCGCTACCTGCCGCTAGCAGATTGGCTTCCCCCGCTCGGCTTGGATGCAGCAGGCTGCCCAGCAGCGGTGCCTGGCTGAAGGCATGGTGCATCTGGGCTAGGCCCGCCCGCAAACGATCACCATCTGCTGCATCCGGTAACACCAGGGCCTGCCACTGCTCAGTGGTGGCGCTGAGCTTCAGGCCACAGCAGGCCACCTGGGGTGTGGGCATGGCTTTGCGCACCCCCAACGCTTTGCCGTTTTCGCCAGGAAATCGCCAGGCCGCCAGAGCCAGAGCAAATACAGCGATCTCGACGCATCGGGCATCAAGCTCCAGGCCATGCAGGTTCTCAGCCAGCACCGCATCTATGGCGTCTCTCGCGCTGAGCCCCTCCGAAGCCATGCGCATCGGCACGAGAAGCAGGAAGGCAGCTACTAAAAAGTGCCCCGAGCCACAGCAGGGGTCTAACAGCGTGAACTCTTTGAGGTTGTTGGGCCAACCCTCAAACGTTCCGGCTGCAGGAGTTCCGTCTTCCAGCGTGCGCAGATAACTCAGCTCTACGGGGCAGGGTTTATCTGGGTGACGAGTAACCCACCATGCGCCCAGAGAGTTGTGCAGCACGAAGTCCACCATGTAGGGCTCGGTGAACAGCTGCGTGACCGCTGGTAGTTCATCGGCGCCGATCTTGGTTTCGGACTGGTTGACCCGATCTTTTTCCAGTGCCTGCCAAAACTGGTAGACCCAGCCAAGGCTGTCGCTGGCCGTGAAGACTTCCTCCGCCAACCCTGCAACCAAGCCCTGCAGTTGTTGCCGTATCTCCAGCGGCAGCTTCGCGGCCAATACCGGATCATCAACCCGAAAGATCTGGGGCAACATCGTCTGGGCAAACTGGGCGGCTAACCCCCAAAGATCGGTGCCTTCCTCGGCAGCGAGCTCTTCGCATTCATCCAGGCTGATCGACACCCCAGAAGAGGGTTCTATCAGCAGCTGGTTCTCCGCCAGGAAGCGGGCAAATAACATACGGTGCCAGTGCTCGTAGGCCATTTCCCGCACCAGCCGCTCGATGCCCTGCGAGCCCTTATGGGGATCGCGCTGATCCCCAAGCTGGCGACCATGGGCGCGCAGGCGGTTGCGCAGCTTGCGCTCCTCCTCACTCATCGAGGCAAAGGGCTCGCTGGCCCCCACCGCCAGAGCCGTGAGTGCATTCCCTGCACCACGCTCGGCCAGCTCACGGGCCTTCAGCACGGTGTTTTCAAGGGACTTGCGCAGATCGGAGGCGAGGGCGGGCATTTGGGTTTCAGTTGATCTGGATCGGACCGTGTTGCAGAGCTGTCAGTAGCTTTTGGCGCTCAGCTGCCCACCACGCCTCAAGTGCAGTGGGGTCTTTGAGTACCCCGCTGCTGAGCTTCAGTGCCTGGGTGGACGGCTCCAGGGCCTTAGCCGCCGCTGTGCGGGCCTTGGCAAAACGGGTTGGAACACTCTCGGCCAGCTCCTTTCGGCTGGCGATGGAGCGCTGCTGGAGCACTTCCAGCAATCGGCTCCGCTCCACTGGTTCGGCCGATGGAGGTAATGCCGGCAGCTGCAGCACCTGGCTGATGCGGCTGCGCTCGGCATCAGGTAGGCCCTGCCATTCGGCACTGGCCTGCAGTTGCTGCAGCTCCGCGGCCACCACCTGGCTCACCTGTTGCTGGGCCTGTTCCAGCTCAATCGTGAGTGCCTGCTCCATTTGCTGGAGCATTGGGGCGACAAAATCAGTAGTGGGATCCAGCAGAGAACGCTGGCTTTGGATTGCCTCCACCTGGGGCTCAAGCTCCTGCTGAACGGGCAGACCTTGGGCCTGGCGCAGGAGAGCCTTCAGCCTTTCCCAGCCTGGAAGGCGCTTCTGCTTGAGGTCCACCAGGCTGCATGCCTGATCCCACAATTCCTGCAGCTGCTCTTTGGCATCAAGGATGGCCTTGAGCTGCTCAGGGCCACTCTTTTGGCGCAGCTCCTTCAGCAGCGTGGAGCTCACAGGCGCGGGCAGTGGGGCGTCGCCACCGGATTGGACCACCTTGTTCTCGATGGCATCCAGGAACTCGACTGCCTTGAGTTCTTCCTGTCCCGACGGGGCCGTGACGCCGGCAATGCCATAAACACCACGCACCGCCAGTTTTTCCTTGGTGGTGAGGCGAACCTCCTGCAGGAAAAAGCGGGCTTTGCCAAGGCTCTGTTGATCAAGCTGACCAACCGCAATCGGGTTGTTCTGGCTGTCCTTGGCGCTGAGGGTGCCATCGCGATGCAAGGCCAGCAGCACCGCATCCATTGCATCCTGCGGCCAGCCATAGGGCGCTACGCGTAGGTCGGCGCGAATTGCACTGCCCTCCTTGCCGCCGCCGATGGCACTGATGACGATGCGGGCCACTGGATGGCTGTCGTTGGATCCCTGATGGCCCACGGCTGAAAGCGGTGAATCGCTGCCATCTTTGGCGCGCTTCACGGCGGTGCCCCAGCTGCCGTGATCGGCCTTGTGGAACTCGGGGAATAGCCGGGCTAGTGCTGCCTCAGAAGCCGCGGATTGCAGCTTCTCG
>CAMDVN010000112.1 GCA_945877595.1 Cyanobium sp. NIES-981
GCAGCGCGATCGAAGTAGGTGCCGATTTCGCTCATCAGAGCGGAGCAGTCACCGGGGGTGATGCCGTTGCGATCGTTGGCGATGGCAATGGCGGCGTCCTTCATCTTGCGGATGCCTTCGGCAACGGAAGCGCCGGGCACGCCGAGGGCGAGATAGGTCTCACGGAGGCCATTGAGGCAACGGTCTTCCAGCACCGAGGCGTCACCGGTGAAGGCGGCGTAGGTGATGTAGCGGAGGACGATCTCCATGTCGCGCAGGCAGGCAGCCATGCGGCGATGGGTGTAGGCGTTGCCACCGGGGGTGATCAGGGCAGGCTGCTGAGCGAAGAGCTCACGGGCAGCGTTGGTGACGATGGCGGAGGCGTTGGAGGTGATCCGGTTGACGGAATCCATGCGCTTGTTGCTGTCAGCAACCATGGCAGCCAGAGCATCGATCTGGCCGGCGTTGATGAATTCGCCGCGGGCGTCAGCCTGGGCAACAACCTTGGTGAAGGCGTCGAACATCTCGGAGGGATAGACAATCGCAAATCACCATAGGGATGCCAACGGCTTGGTCGCGAATGCGCCACGATCAGGCGACTTGCCTGTCGTGGCCTTGGCCTCCCCCGCTGTGCCCCCCTCCTGGTCTGAGCTGCGCAGCCACGGCCAAGCCGCGTTCGATCGGGTTGAGGGTCCGACCAATGCCCAGGCCCAACTGCGTCTGTTTGGCCAGCCCGAGAGCGCTGTTCGGGTCACCCTCTTTCGTGATCACCATGCCTGGTGTCCCTACTGCCAAAAGATCTGGTTGTGGTTGGAGGAACAGCGCATTCCCTACCGGATCCGCAAGGTCACGATGTTTTGCTATGGCAGCAAAGAGCGGTGGTACAAGCAGTTGGTGCCATCGGGAATGCTCCCGGCCGTGGAGCTCGATGGGCATGTGATCACGGAAAGTGATCGCATCCTCGAAGCTCTCGAGCGGGCTTTCGGTCCCCTGGTGGCGGGCATGCAAGACCCGCAGGTTTTGCCGCTGCGTCAGCTTGAGCGCCAACTGTTTCGGGCTTGGTGCAATTGGCTTTGCGACCCCCGGCTCGGGGCAGCTGCCGACGATCGTGCCCGCGATCAATTTCAACGCCAAGCCCGCGCCATGGAGCAGGTCTTGGCGGGTGGATCCGGGCCCTTTTTGCTCGGGGCTCAATTGAGTAGCGCCGATCTGATCGTTGTGCCCTATTTGGAGCGCATGAATGCCAGCCTGGCTTACTACAAGGGGTTTCTGCTGCGTCAGAGCCATCCGCTGTTGGATCGCTGGTTCAGGGCCCTGGAGCAGCGCGCCACCTACCGGGGCACCCAGGGTGACTTTCACACCCACGCCCATGATCTGCCGCCGCAGATGGGAGGGTGTTACGCCAACCACAGCCCCGAACAGCGCCACTTGGCAGCCCGCATTGATGCAGGGCCTTGGCCGATCGTGTCTCCTGGTGAGGCCGACCCTGAGACCAGCTTGGCCCAAAACCCCAACGCCTTAGGCGAGGCGCTGGCCCGGGTGGTGCGGCATGCACCCACCCTGTTGGCCCGCATGCAGGCGGCCACCGGTCTCAGCGCGGAGAGCCTCGATGGGGCCCTGCGCGTTTCCCTGGCCCAGCTGATGAATGAATCTGGCGGCATCGTTCAGGCACCCCCGCCGGGTACGGCGCCAGGCCTCCGCTACCTCCGCGACCGAATCAGCGTTCCCCGGGACATGGGTGTGTTGGCAGCGCGCTGCCTGCGCCAGGCCCTCGAGGCCACGGCAGGCCTCGATCCCCTCGACCCCGGCGCCCAGGGTCCGGCGATGGCCCTGGAGCACCGCCGCGACCAAGACCCCGTCCCTTTTCTGCAGGCTCCCTAGGGTTTGGAGAGGTGCAGCTGTTGCCATGACCAGGGCTTTGGGGCGTGGCGCATTCGCACTGGGAGCCCTACTTGGGCCCCTGCAGGGACTTAGCCCAGGGCTGCTGACCCTGAGCCCAGCGCTGCTGCCCCTGCTGGCACCCAACCCCGTGGCTGCCATGGAGCTGCGCGGCGTCACCTACTTTCGCCGACCACCCTGGAAGGTCGACCTGATCAGCTACGCCACGACGGTCTGGGAACCGTTGGCTGAGTATTACTTCACCGTGGAGTTGGATCCCGGCGCCGATGCGGCCCTCGGGGCCCTCACGATTGAGCAGACCCGGGGGGTGGATCGCCAGTTTCCCTTCAATGTGGGTGCCACCCGAGCCTTTTTGGGACGCCCCCGCCATGAGGGTGCTGCCGTGCCCGTGGAGGCCAGCTTTGACGTGGACCGCCGTCGGTTTGAGCTGCGCTTCCCAGAGCCGGTGGCCCCGGGCACCACGGTCACCGTGATGCTCAAGCCGTGGAACAACCCTGCCTTTGCCGACACCTACATGTTTGCGGTGTCGGCCTACCCAGCTGGCCCCAACCCCTCGCCAGCGGCCCTTGGATACGGCACCCTGCGCATCTATCAGCCTGATCGATTCTGATCTGCTCCACTGGGTTGCCTTTGTTTCGAGCCCGTCGCTCCCTGCAGCATCTGACTCATCCCCTGACTCACCGTTTGACTCACCGTTTGACAGAACGTTTGACAGAACGCCTGTCAAATCGTGCGTCGTTGGTTGTCATGGCGGCATCGCTCGCCGCGCTTGTGTCCACCGCCACCGCCACGGTGACCGCCACGGCCTGGGCCTCGGCCGCTGGTCAAGCCTCGGCCGCTGGTCAAGCCACGCCCGCTGGCGCTGAGGGCGCCGCTGGGCTCTCTCCCCAGCAGGTGCCGGCCCGGGTGGTGGTCGCTGAGGTCTTGGCTCCCGAGCAGATCGGCCCGCGGTCGCTCAGCCCCGACCACTCAGATCGCGATCTGGTCTTGGCTGAGCGTTTGGCCTACCCCCTGGCCACACCTGCTGAGCAGATTGATCCCTGGGGCTGGCGTTACTCCCAAGCGCGGGGCGCCTGGCGTATGCACACCGGTGTTGATCTAGCGGCGGCGGCGGGTACGCCGGTGCTGGCGGCCCTGGCTGGTCGGGTGGTGCTGGTGGAGCCCCTCAGTGGCTATGGGCTCACCGTGGTGCTTGAGCACGCCGATGGGATCCATACCCTCTACGCCCATTTGCAGGAGGCCACTGCCATTCCTGGCAGCCAGCTTGCCCAGGGGGAGGGGCTGGGAACGGTGGGGATGAGTGGTCGTGCTTCCGGGCCCCATCTGCATTTCGAGCTGCGCAGTCACGGTCGCGAGACGTTGGCCCACGACCCCACACCCCATCTGCCGCCGCTGCTGCCGCCACCGGCCCTCACCGCCACCAGGCCCTGAGCGGTCTCAGTATCCCGTCGGCAGCCACGGCCAGGCGACACAATGATCAAACTCTGTGACCCAAAACCATGCAGGCTCAGTGGAATGGCGAGGTGATTGCGACCAGTGACGACATCGTCACTGTCGATGGCAATGCCTATTTCCCTGCCGAGGCGCTCCAGGCCAATTGCTTTGAACCCTCCTCCCACACCACCGTGTGTGGCTGGAAGGGAACAGCCCACTATTACAACGTGGTGGTCAATGGTCAGATCAATGCCAACGCCGCTTGGTTCTATCCCGAACCCAAAGATGCCGCCCGTCAGATCAAGGGACGGGTGGCCTTCTGGAAAGGGGTGACCGTGAGCTGAGGATCCCGCACCAGCCAGGATCTCCGATGGCAGGGGGTGCCCTGGGATTCAGACCCCCGGATGCCGCAGGGTGCGCCACTCGCCACTGGCGGTGCTCACTTCAACGCCGATGCCCATGGGCCCTTGGTGGCTGCCGACTTCGTCGCGCCACCAAGCCATCGCTTCTTCCCAGGCGGCATCGAGGGAGTCGTAGAGGTCATCGAGAACGGGATGGGGCGAGCCCTGTTGATCCACCAGCCGGTAATGACGCACGTGGCTGCTACTGCTGTTGCTGATACTGCTGTTGCGCCCAAGGGTGGGGTTCAAGGACTGGCTCATCAGACTGTTCAGTCTCCAGAGATCAATCATTGACCCTCCTGGGTCTTCCCTCTGTCGCCTTCACAACATCTTCGGGTGTTTGGGCTCGCCGATGCTGCAGAGCGGCCCCGAACACCCGAACACCCGGATCCCCCGTGGGGCTGGCTCACCCCTCGCCCCTCAGCCACGCCGCCAGCAGCTGGTGGCGGTCCTGGCCGTGGAGCAGCTCAGCCGGCACTGCTGAGAGTCGCCCCGTCGGGTGCTGGGCGCGGGCGATGTCCTGGGCGTGGGCAGCGTCCAGCGCTTGCACCATCTTGATGCCGAAGCCAACACCGTCAGCGAAAAATACGGCGAACTGGGGCATGGTCAAGGCATCAGCTCACCCTGGTGCTAGCCACGGTGCAGGCTCCCCCGCCGCCGCTCTGGCAGTTGACGGTCTGCACCACTTGAATGGGGGCTGCTCTACCCAGCTGCATGACTCCCCACTGGCTGAAGCTGCGCTGGCCGGTCACAGCATTAGCGCTCGGCGGTATGGCACTGGCCGGTTTGGTGCGCCTCACCCATCACCCAATCCAGGTGAAGCTGGAGCACAGCTTTACCGAGCCGCTGCAACTCAGCGGCAAGGTGAAGGGGGAGCTGAACATGCCAAGTTCAGTTCAAATTGAACCCACCCGCAGCCTCGCCGTGAAAGTGGCTGAACAGGCTCCGATCGATCTGAGGGTTACCAACAGAACGCCGGTGCAGGTGCAGGTGCGAAATGCCGA
>CAMDVN010000113.1 GCA_945877595.1 Cyanobium sp. NIES-981
GGCCGCCGATCTCGGCGATCACCCGGAAGGCACCCACAGCAGCACTGAACTGCTCGGCATCCATCGCCCGGCGGGCGCAGTCGTTCAGCGCAAAGATCTGCTCGGCCTGGTGACGGCGGCGATCGGAGATCAGCTCCTCCACCATGCGCTCGCGGGCCAGGTTGAGGTAGCGGTTCACCGTCTTGGTGTTGGTCACCCCCCAGTTTTGGGCAGCATTCTCCCGAATCCGGATCAGCGGTTGCCGCTGGGCGATCCACAGCTGGGCCTCCGCGATCCGCCTTTCCACCTCCCCCCGACTGGGCCTGGGAGCGAAGGGTTTGTCCTTGGTTGATCGGGGAGGCTGGCTGCAGCGGGGACTTCGGGCTCGGCGGGAGCAGCCCTGCAGCGTGGACGTCTCAGCGGCAGCTGGAACACCACCACCGCAGATGGGAGCACCATCGTCATCTTCCGTACTGGCCGCCGAGCGCAGTTCGTCGATCGGATCATGATCACAACCGGCTTCGACGAAATCAGCTTCAGACATCGTTCGGGCCGAGTCTGCCGCCGAGCAATTCGGCGCCATGTGTATGTCCTAATTCTAGTGGTGGAAGTCGATTTCAAAGTCAGCGGCGATCATCCAGACCTGCTGAGAGAAGACAACGAAACCCCGCATCATCACCACAAAGTCATTCAGAAGTGTCCGAATGAATCCAGTCACATCAAGCTGGTCCGTCTCGTTTCACTGCTCCACAGGCCTTCTTACTAAAGAGGCACCTGGGCACAAGGACACTGAATGAAGTGTGCAACAAATACATGCTTCTGATCTGCGAGGGGAGTGGTACAGAGGAAGAAGTATGTGTGTCCTTTTTCTCCTTTTCGCACGGATCGCCTGGTGCGGAGGTGGAGCTAGTGGACACAGCGCCGGTGCCCCCGGTGCGCTCCGGTGCGCCCCCGTGCCCCCTGGGTCAGCAGAGGCTCATCTCCTTGGTGGCGCGATAGGACTGGGCGCGCGGTTTGCCGTTGATTCCTCTGCCGGAATCGACCAGCTCGCCATAGCCCTGAGCGACCAGCTCAGCCGCGCAGTCGCTGTAGGCCTTGGCCGTGCACTGGCGGCGCAGGAGGCGGCTTCCCTTGTCCTTCGCCTGCTTGCGGGTGATGGGCTGCTGGCTGCTCCAGCTGCAGTGATGAATGTGCTGCAGCAATCTCAGCCGTGATGCTTCAACAGCATCCTCAGATGCCTCTTCATCCTGCCCACCGGTAGCCACTGGGGCGTCGTGGAAGGCAGCGGTTTCCGCCGTCAACTGATCCACGATCGCCATGGCGCAGTCCATGGTGTCCCGGCTGATCCGGGGAAGATCCTCCCCGCCCTCCTCACAGGCATCGAGATTTCTGAGGATGTGCAGGATGCCGGCGAGCCGCAGGGCATGGGCGGATGTCTTTCCCTTCAGAGCCGAGATGATGCCAGGAGTTCCGGGGGCGAGTGCATCCTTCTGATGCTCTTCGAACCAGCGGTTGAACACGCTTCGGGCCTCCCGCGACAGCTCATAGGTCCGAGGTGGAAGGCGATGGAGCCGTTCGGCATAACGATGCAGCAAAAGGATCGCTGCCTGATGGGCATCACGCTGCTGCGGAGTCGGGTCTTCATCCGGCAGGTTCAGCGGTCGGGTGGGCACCCGGCAGAAGAGGAAACGGGCGAACTGGCCGGTGTCATCACGGCCGTTGATCATCTGTCGCAGCCGATCGGGCTGGATGCTGCCGTAGATCGAGACGTGGCAGGCGCTGTACGAGCGGCTGCCAGCGGTGATGCGGATGCTGGTGTAACCCGAGCCGTCGTAGGTCTCCAGCAGCTGGGCTTCGGCGGTGCCGCTGCCATTGCGGGTGTCCTGGGAAATGGCGTTGAGCAGGCCATGGAGTTCATCCACCACGATCAACTGCCCCAGGCCGCGGTATTCGTTGACCTGTAGCTGCTGGCTCAGTGCCGCAGGGGTGTAGTCCTGCAGCACGGGATAGATGGGAGCGGGGGGAGGCGTCCGGTCGGCCGGCTTGACGCCTCGATTCTGTTCCTGCCAATTCTCATGTTCCCGCTTGTTCATCCGCGCGGCCTCCCGCCGGATCTCCAGGATCGGCGCATCCACCATGGCGCGCTTGATGCTGGTCTTGGCGATGCCGGAGATGGCCACGATCGCCACGAAGAGATTGACCGGAACGCTGTAGCCGAGATTCGGTGTGACCTTCGTGCCGAGCTTGAGGATGCCGCTGTAGGCACTGAGGACGGGGAGCACCGCCGAGATCACATCCGTTGGCAGGGGAGCCTGCAACAGCTCCACCGCATCGGCCAGATCCTCGGGAAGCAGTCCTCGGAAACTGAACATCCGCCGGCCTTCCGCCAGCCGCTCCGACAGGGCGAGCAGATCGGCCAGCGGCGACTCACCGCCAGGCGATTCGGCCTCCGGTTCCGGCGGAGGTGAGCCGGCAGAGGCTGAATCGCCATCCGGCCATTCGCGAAAGCCATCTTCAAGACGATCGTCAGCAGCAGAGCGGCCGGCGGCCGGGTTGATCCAGCCGTTGTTCTGTGCCCTGCGGAACAGGGTGGCGATGGTGATGCCGCCGCCTGACTTGAAGCTGCGCCAACGGCGTTCCAGCTCCTTGGGGCCTGGATACTTCTCCCCGCGGGCACTCCAGGCATCCCAGAGAGCCAGACCATTGGCGGGATCGGCGCTGTGCAGCGCCATGCCGATTTCCACCCAGGCATCATGAGCCATGTCGGGATCAAGGTGATCCAGAGCGGAGCTGGCTCGGCTCAGCTCATCTCCACCGCAATCCTGGACGCATGTAGGCGAAGGCGGCCGGGCGGGCTGGTCTGGGCTGAGCAGCTCCAGCGCCAATTCCCACCAGGCGTCAGGGATCAGAGCAATGTGCTGAGGGGTTCCACGCCAGGTGTACTGGCCACCGGAGGAAAGGTGATTCCCAAGCACGATCACCTGGCCGGATGTCCAGAACACTTCCAGCTGTTCGCCCTTCTCGCCGGGTGTGGCCGATTGGGTGACCAGCCTCCCCTTGCCCTTGCGCAGCAGAGGCCAGCGCTCCGGTGGTACCCGAAAGATCAGCTTGAGGTGAACAGTGCTGGTGGTGCGGTGGATCCGCCAGGTGGACGCTTCGGCCGGATCACAACCGCGAGCCACGGCAGCGGCAACCGCCGAGGCCCCATCGGGATCAAAGGCGATCAACCCACCGGCATCCGGCCCGAGCCGCATGCCGACGCAGGCCACCCGACCGTTCATCCCACTGATCTGATCCGGCGTGTACGCCTTGTGCTGCCAGCCGGCCATCTGCAGACCCGTGCCCGGTTCGATCGGGGCCTTGCGATCAGTACCGGCGCCACAGGGCAGCAGCGGCAGGCCGCTCAGCGCCGGCAGGTGTTGTCCCCATTGCGCATCAGCCATGGCCTGCGTCCGGGGGATGGGGGTGGTCCTGGAGACCAGGCAGGGCAAGGCCCTCCCCACCGACCTGCGCACGGCGCAGACGGGGGGCTTCCTGTGGAAGCATGTCTGGCTCTCCTCAACGCGTTGGCGCCGGAGTGGGCTGCTGCGGGTTCCGGGCCATCAGCCCCCGGTGATGGATGGCCTTGCGACAGGCATCCACGTTCCAGGTGATCGGCGCGGTCCGGCTGACGCCCAGGGAATAGTGCACACCGGCCTGCAGAAAGCCGCCCTGGATGTCGCGTTGTCGCTTCAGGTGAATGGCGCTGCAGCCCAGGGCATCAGCGGCGGCTGGGGTCGGCAGCCACCGTTCAATCGGTTGATACGTCATCAGCGGAATCGGATGTCAGCGAGTCCCCTGTGCTTGAGGGCGGCGTACTGAGACCAACGTGTGCGCCCATCGACCTCGACCGTCCAGTTGCGGACGAAGTCTTGGACGCTCTCGCGCAGGTAATTGGCATCGCAACCATCACGAATCGCAGAACGCCGCACCCGTACGGTGCGACCTCCGGCCTCGATCTGGTGCGCAGCAATCTGGGCGAATCGGTTCGGCTTCCTTGCCATCAGCACAAGGGGGTGGTGAGCAGAACCGACTCATCGATCCACTTACTGCCATGGGGGCAGCAGCAGTACGACTGACCTCAGAGAGAGATCAGGGACGGCGGGCCTGGAGCCAGCGGGAAACCAGGGCGGCGCGTCTCGTCAGTGATCACATACTACACGCCATGGGTGGTGGCTGCAAGATGTATCAGTTCGAAATGGCGCTATCCCCAGTGTGAGCAGCCCCGACCACGCGGGAAACGGCGTCGATCAGGCCCGCGTCATCCACCCAACGGCCGTAGTGACGGTGATGGGTAGCGGGGTTGTGCCCCATCAGGGCAGCCACATCACGAATGCTGAGACTGCGCTCGTAGCACTTGTGAGCCCGCCAGGCATATCCATGGCGGAGGGAGTAGGGGGTGATCCCAGGCGCCTCCAAGAGGATGAGCTGCCAGCAGGGAAGCCGATCCAGCAACTGCCGGAACGCATCGCCCACTGGCTTGAACTCCCCGCCGCGGATCGCCGTGCGGATCGCATAGGGCAGCTTGAGCTTGCCGCTGGCATAGAGATCAAGCGCCCGCTGCCCTTCACCCTCCCGGCCGGGAATATCGAGCGGAAGCACCAGCCGGTCCCCCTTGG
>CAMDVN010000114.1 GCA_945877595.1 Cyanobium sp. NIES-981
TTCGGCTGTCTGATCCAGATCGAGATGGCCAGCGGACGTTGCCCAGGAATGGGTGCGCGTTGGAGTGGGAAATGAATGGAGGCGAGGTCCCGCCGGGTCTAACGCATGCCATCTCGATCTACTTTCGCATCCGCAACCCTGGCCCATCCCATGCCTGTTACGGGTTGATAATCTCTGCTGGTAATCACGGTTGGTGCTGTGCCGTGCCGAGAAGATCTGCACCAGCAGCTACTTGGCCCGTATTCCCATAGACGATCTGGCTTCGCCGAGTAGCAGCGGCCGACAACCTGACAACTTGGAATCACCAACCCAAGGCTTGACGAATCACTCCATTGGAAGCCCAGCTCCAGGGGCCATCCAATGACGGAACAATGCCCATTTCGGCACGCAGCTCATCGAGGTTCTGCTCCATGCGTTCCTCCCAGATCACGGGAAACAGCGGTTTGGCGTTTAGCCCCATCTCAATGCCGTGGCTGATCATTTTGCAGGCATAGCTCGTGGATCGCGCCTGCTCCTGAATCGTTTCCAGTTGATCGATGGGGGTATCACTTCGGAACCAGCCCAGCAGCAGCGACATCAGATTCAGGAAGGCTGAGCCCGGATGGGAGAACTGGGCCACGCTGATGCTGATCACACCGAGCTCGCCGAAGTTGTTAAGACTGAAGCCGCTCAGAATATGGTGCAGATCATGGGTGGCCGTGGCGCGATAGTTCACGTAGTCGGCATCTGTTTCGAGCGATGCGAAAAACTCGGGTTCCGGAAAGAAGTTGATGTCGTATCCCATTACCTCCATCACCGTTGCATAGGTGTGCCCAAGAGTGCCTTGGGGCAGGGCGCGCAAGGCGGCGCTGTCATAGGGGCCGCCCACATAGCGCCGCTCGATCAAAGCTTGGCTCTCTGGGTGCTGCGCCAGCCGTTTCAGGCAGAGCTGCATCGGCTTTGATGCGCGCAGGCGATGGGTCAGTTCAAAGACGTTCTCGGCTGAATCACCGGCGCCTGCCGCCAGATCCATCAAGCCCAGGAATGCATCGAGGTTCTCACGGTTCGCGAGGCCGTTGAGATGACGAAAGCCCATACCCAGAGCGAAGCAATGGGCGGACATTAGCGGTGGTGTGCGGTCAGCTTCGAGACAGGCACCCCCGGGGCAGATGGCAGCCAGGTGGGTCGATGCGCCATCACGCTACCCAGAGGCAAAAGCACCGTGGCAAGGGCGATGGCGAACCCCAAAAGGGGTACAGTTAAGGCGTGAAATTCAGTGTTTCTCGGCGGACTTGTCGGGCGCTCGCCCGCGACGCTGGAAGAGCGAATTCCTATAGTTTAAACAAACTAACGAACCAAATAGCCAAAGAAGGACGGAACAATGCAAACCCCAACCAGCACAGATTCGCATCGAATCGTCACCCCGGATGACTTGAAGTGGGAAACGGTCATCCCCGGCACGCAGATAGCGGTCGTAGCTGGCGACCCCACTAAACCCGGTCACTTGGTGATCCGCCAAAAGACCGCCGCGGGGACCATTGTTCCGCCACACTGGCACACGACCACTGAAAATGTGACGGTTCTCCAAGGCACTTTCGCGATGGGAATAGGTGACAAGTTCGACAAAACGAAACTTACGCGCATGCACCCCGGCGATTTCAGCACGGTCCCCGCGAACGTGCCCCACTTTGCGATGCCCGAGACCGATGTTATTTTGCAGCTCGACGCCATGGGCCCGTGGGTCATCAATGTAGTCAACCCGGCTGATGATTCGCGCGGCTGAAGCATTGTCCATCCCGGACGGCTGGTATGCCCCGGGCTTCGACGACAGCTCCTTGTCCGCCTAAATGGCAGCCAAGGAGTGACAACTTTCCTGAAAGTCACCGGCACTTCGCTGCCAGCATCGACGCAGCTATTGCCATGATCCGCTCCGTCATTGACAAGACGGCAATTTCATTGCTCGAATACAACCTAGCATCCGCAAAAGACATCTCGTAATGCAGAGACGCGCTTTTCTTGCCGTAGCCAGTGCCTTGGCTGCTGCTACTCAGATCCCAAAGGCACAGGCCAAGAACAAGGGTGTCGAGAGCGTCACGTGCGGCAAAAGCGGCGTCCCCTCATCCACCAAATCGCGATTTGCCCCGCTGATCAGCGGCAAAACGCCGGGGACACTGATCTCGCAGGAGGAGATTGGGGCCTCGGTCAGCGGAGCTCGCGCCTGGAAGGTGCGTTACATCTCCAAAGATGTCAACGGCGTGCTGAACGAGGTCAGCGGCCTGGTGATCGCGCCCACAGCCGCTGGCAAAAACCGCAAGCTGTTGACCTGGTGCCATGGCACCACAGGCCTGGGCGATTCTGCTTGCCCTTCAGCGCAACCAGACCCGGTGCGCGACCTCATCAGCTACTTCGACGCGCCATCCACTCAGCAGATCGACTACGGCGTACCCGGTTTGCAGAGCTGGATCAACGACGGTTACGTGGTCTGTGCCACTGACTATCAAGGACTGGGAACCCCTGGGCAGCACCAGTACGTCGTCAACCGCACCCAGGCCCGTGATGCGGTCTATCTGGCCCAAGCCACCAGGCAGATGAATGTAGGTGCGGGTACCAAGCTTGGCTGTGCTGGATGGTCGCAGGGAGGTGGCGCGGCCGCTGCGGTCGCCGAGCTCGATGCAGCCGACTATGGCGAATTGAAGCTGGTCGGCACCGCACCCATGTCGCCAGGCGTGGCGAACATCGCTTACGGAATGCCCAAGGGATTAACGGCTGCACTAGGCAATCCCTCGATTCAACCGGATGGTCACCTGCTGATGGTGCTGGCTGGCTTTCAGATTGCCAACCCTGATGTTCTGAAGCTTTCCGATTACTTCACGCCACTGGGGATTGAGATCATCGAAACCTCCTGGAACATCCAGCCAGTCCACCATTTCGGTGACACCGTCGCGCGACTGTTCCGGCTCAAAGGCGCGATCATGCAAAGCAATCCGAAAAACCTCGATCGCTGGCAGGCCGCGATCACGGCTGGTTCGGCAGCCACGCGCAAACCGGTTGCCCCGGTTCTGCTGTGCATGGATATGTTCGATGGCGGCACTGTCGTACCTGTGACCTGGCAGACCGCCTATGCAGCCAAGGTTCAGCAATTGGGCGGCAGCATCAAGACCATCGAATACCCCAACGACGACCACTTCTCCTTGCCGAGTAGCTGCGCTCCTGCCGCTCGTCAATGGCTTAATGAATTGTTCTGATCATTCCTCTCCTGTTCAGCGCAGGTCACTTCTCCACGGATTGAAGCCCGAGATTCATGCAGCTTCTGCATGAGATGAACCCAGGGGGTCTTAGACCCGTGAGGCAGTTGACTGGGTCACCCGTCGAACGAGGCCGCCTGGGATGACAGCACGCACTCGGGCCGTGGTGCTGGTGCTTGTGGTGGTGCTCTGCCTGGTGCTGACCGACCAGATCGCCCGCGGGCTTGGCATCGAGCGGGCCGTGGGCCTGCTCAGCGTGGCGAACCTGGCCACCCTGGTGATCGGAATCAAGCTGGGCTGGCGTCAGTCACTTCTGGGCGTTGGCAGCCTGGCGGTGCTCACCATCCCGGCCGTGCTGAGCCAGAGCGATCCGGTTGCGGGCACCGTTGTGATGACGCTCACAGCCCTCGCTCTGGGCCTGAGCGCCCGCTGGCAGCTGCAGCCGGTCTACTGGCTGATGGTGGTGAGCCTCTGCCTACTGATCACCAACAGTCCGCTGGCGGCCACTGCCACAACCGCCGAGCTGGCCAGGCTGGTGCTCGGCGTGCTCGCCTCAGGCAGTCTCACCACCCTGCTGCTCAGCAAGCTGTTGCCCCGCCCTGATGGGGCAGGCACCCCAGCAGCGTTTGCGGTGGCGCACAGCTGGCGCCGTGCCCTGGCCTATGGCTCGCTGCTGGCGGCCACCACCTGATTACCACCCCGATCGCCCTGCAGCACCACTGGCACATCAATGGGCTGTGGATGATCCTCACGCCATTCCTGGTGCTGCGGCCGTTCGTGCGGGATGCCTGGAGGGTTGCCCTGCATCGCTCCCTGGGAACCCTGGCCGGCGTTGCGCTGGTGGTCTTGGTGGCCCCAGCCCTGCCCCACACCCTGCCCCTTCAGGTGCCGGCCATCGCCCTGGCCGCGATCACCGCTGGGATCGCCGCCCGCAAGGGCCATCCAGCTCTGATGGTCACCGTTCTTACGGCCACGATCGTGCTGTTCAACAGCAACGCCGGCGACCTGTCGCTGATGGCTGACAAACGTTTGCTTGCCTGTGCCATGGGCATCGCCGTCAGCCTGGGGGTGATGGCCCTCGCCCACCCGATTGAGCAGCGCTTCCTGGCAGTCCGCGGCGGAGAGGGCCTAGGCGAGAGCGGCGGGAGCGGAAACGCAGGGCTCAGCGGTTCTTGATGCAGTAGTTGCCTGAGGCACACCAGCCCAGTGGGCAGCCGCCTGACCTGCCTGCACCACCTGCTCCTGGCAGCAGCTTGTTGGGTTCAGGAGGCTGAGAGGCCTGCCCAGCCCTCAAGTCCACGCCTGTATTTAGCGGTCGAGGGGTTCAGGCGTTGCCCAGTCGGCAATGAAGGCACGGGCATCCGGATCGGCGGCGATGTGATCCGCCACGGCTTTG
>CAMDVN010000115.1 GCA_945877595.1 Cyanobium sp. NIES-981
CCCGCCGCTGTACTGCAGGCCGGCGTTGAGCACCAAGGTGTCGATCGGCTTCCCTTCCGCTAACAGGGATTTGGCGCAGCTCTCGACGCTGCTTAGATCGGCCAAATCGCAGACGGGGGTAGAGATCCGGCTGCCCAGGCGCTGACGCAAGCCCGCGGCGGTGGCGGCATCCCGGCAGGGCAGGGTGAGGTGGTGACCATCGTTAAGCAGCAGAGCTGCTGCCTCAAAACCGATGCCAGAGCTGCCGCCGGTGAGCAGGATGTGCCGCGTAACGGACGGAAGCGCACTCATCGCCGGCACGCCCGCACCAGCAAGCCATCCTTCGGCGAAGGGCTGGGAATGATCCTGAGCGTCAGGTCTTGATCCGGCTCAAGGGCCAAGGTCAGTTGCTTGAGCAGCCCCACCGCCAGCAGGCGGATCTCCAGCTCGGCCAGCGCCTTGCCCAGGCAAACTCGCTCACCACCTCCAAAGGGCAGCAAGGTGACCTTGGTGCCGCCGGCCAAATGGCGCTGCGGCCGGAACACCTCCAGATCCTCGTTCCCACTGGCATAGCGATGGCTGGCGGTGATGCTCACCTGCACCACCCGATCCGCCGGAATCAGCACATCCGCCAGGACAATTGGCCCCCGAGTGCGGCGGAAGAAGCCCCCCACCGGCGGGGCCAGCCGCATCACTTCTTTCAGCACCGCATCGAGGCGCGGAGCACGGCTGCTGTCGTAGGCCGTCCCGGCCTCCCCCGGTGCTGGAGGCCAGGGCAAGCCGTCCAGCTCCTGCTGCAGCCAGGCCAGCTCGGCTGGATGTTGCAGCAGGCTCAGCAGCAAACAGCTCAGGGACGACGCGGTAGTTTCGTAGCCGGCGAACAGGAGAAGTAGCAGCTGCTCTGTCACGTCATCGTCGCTTAAAGGCAGGCCCGCCTCATCCAGGCCCCCAGCCAGCAGATCGAGCCCTCCAGCCGCCAGGGGCGCTCCGGCGGCAGCATCCCTCTGCGCCTTCTCGAGCACGGCGCCTAGGCAGCGCAGCAGCCGTTGGCGGGCCTGCAGGGCTCGGGCGTAGGGGCTGCCGGGTAGGGCAAACGGCAAGGAGAACAGACCCTGGCACCAGGTTTCGAAATCAACGAACAACACCTCGCGATCAACGGAATCGAGCCCCAGCACCGTGCTGGCAATCACGCTGAAGGCAAAGCGCCTCAGCTTGGGCACCAGGGCCAGGGGCGCTGCATCAGCCAGCAGCTCCCCGTTGAGGTCATCAACCAGCGCCACGATCGCCGGGCTGTAGCGCTTCAGGGCAGCAGCAGCGAACAGCTGGCCCACCACCCGTCGTCGGGCTTTGTGGTCGGCACCGTTGCGGTTCGCCAGGGACAGGGGCCCCAGCAGCTTGCGCACACTGTCTGGCCACCAGCCCTCAACGGCATCGCCCTGGGCGAATAGGTCATTGATGGCCTTCTCCCCCCGGATGAACACGGTGCGTTGCCCCAAAAGGGTGGTGCCATACACATCGCCGTAGCTCTCGAAGCGAGAACGGGCAAAATCGGGATCACGCAGAAAGGAGAGGGTTTCGAGAACTCCGCTCACAGCAGGCGTGGTCGGCAGGGGCCGAGGGGTGGCGGGATCGGCAGGCAACCAAGCGTCTCCAGGGGGACGACCAGGCTGCCGGATCGCCGCCGGCACCGCGTCCCGTTGGATCCTCCATGACCGCCATAGCGATCAGCGCTTGGCAGCAAGCGGCTCGTCCAGGTAGCTGGAAAGCCGAAACCCAGCCGGATTGGGATAGACGATGTCGGTAAAACGACCTTGCTGGTTCGTGATCCCAATCGGACCGCGTAGCTTCTGCCGAGCCACCTGCCAGCGGTAGAGCCCATCCAACTGGGCCGTCACAGGAGTCGGGCACGGGGCGTTCGCCAGAGCCACCAACAGCGGCATCAGCTATGGCCTAAGAGGCGCGTTCATAATAGAGCTGCGTAACGCCGATTCACCTCGTTCCAATTCACCAACGACCACCAGGCCTTGATGTACTCGGGCCGGCGGTTCTGGTACTTGAGGTAGTAGGCGTGTTCCCACACATCTAGCCCCAGCAGTGGTATGCCGGCCTCAATGCCAGGCAGATCCATGAGGGGGTTGTCCTGGTTCGCCGTGCTGGTGATGGCGAGGCTGCCATCGGGTTTGCGAATCAGCCAAGCCCAGCCTGAGCCGAAGCGGCCCGTCGCCGCCTGATTGAACTGGGTCTGCAGGGCTTCCATGGAGCCAAAGGCGCCGTTGATCGCCGCCAGCAAGTCAGCAGAGGCTTCACCCCCTTGCCCCACCGGTGCCATCCCGGCCCAAAACTGGCTGTGGTTCCAATGGCCACCAGCGTTATTGCGCACGGCCACGGGGAAGCGGGAGATCTGGCCCTGCAGCGCCTCCAAGCTGACCTTGGCGAGCGCCGGGTTGGAGGCGATCAGGCCATTGAGGTTGGCCACGTAGCCGCCGTGGTGGCGGTCGTGGTGGATCGTCATCGTGGTGGCGTCGATCGCCGGCTCTAGGGCATCTGCGGCGTAGGGAAGCGGAGGCAGCACAAAATCGGCCCATGCGGGCGTTGCTGCGAATAGCAGCACGGCCAACGCCGTTAGGCAAGCCAGTAGAGGGCGCCTCAGGAACCGAAAGAGCATGGCTTGGGCAGGGAGTTCAACCAAGGTTGCCAGCCTGCCGCCCTAGGCGCTGGGACCCTGCCCAAGGCCTGGCAGCGATGCGACGGATCAGCCCCCTTGACGGGCGTGAAGACCATTAAAAAACCCCCAGGCATCGCCAGGGGGTTGGTACTAATCGCTTGCTGGCGCTGGGACTCAGAAGCAAAAAGGCAGGAATTGGGTGCGGCAGGCGGCATAACCGTCAGCTAGGGCGCCGAGGCCAATTTGGTGGGCGATGCCGGAACCTGTGATCGCCTCTGTGGCAATGCCGATCACAATGCCGAGCATGGCGGCCCGTCCGTTAAAGAGCTCGGCGCGCTTGAGCTGCTCCATAAGGATCAGCTGCTCTTGGCTGTGCTCAAGAAACTGTTTGTTGGCAGAGGTGTTGGTCATGGTGAGGGGAATTTAGTTGGGGAGGGGATGTGTAAAAGCTGGCGCCCTAGTGGCGATCAAGACAGACCGATTTGGGACAAAATGCCTTGGCCAGTGAGCAGCTCGGTGCCAAGGCCGATCACGAAGCCGAGCATGGCTAGGCGGCCATTCCAGGTTTCCGCGAAGGCAACAAAACCGAAGCGAGAGGTGGAAGCCGTCATGACTGTTTCGGATTGTTAAGCAACTGTAACAGGATGTAACGCCTTTGTCGAGCTGCCCGTCCGGCTGCCATCAAGCCCCAAGGGATGGGGCCCTGGCCAGGGGTTTTGCGAGCTCGGGATCGCCGGCAACGAGCTGCCTAGCAAGGCCGATAGGACGACTGGGCTGCAAAAGCCATTGGGTAGCTGGGCTTTGACCTGATTGCGGTTAGGGCCGGCAGCCACTGGGTGGAACCCCAAAGGCCCATTGGAAAACCTTGCTAGCGACCTAGTCGGGCTGGTGCATCGCGATGGGTGCTGATGCGAAGGCCGTCAAGGCAACACCGCCAGCTGGAGCAACTGGGCGGCCTGATTAAGCCGGCGATCGAAACAGGCGAAGGTCACCTGCTCATCCGTTATCGCCTGCAATGCATGGGCGGCGGCCAGTTGCACGCTGTCGTAGGCCCGCAATGAAAAGGCATCGGCAAAACGGCCCGCTGTCTCCACAAGTTTCTGGCTGACCTCAACGATCGTGAAAGACTGCCAGGCCTGGCTCAGGTGTTGCCGGGCCTGCTCGAGATCGTCGCCGCTGGCAGGGTCTTCCCTCTGGCGGCGGGCGAGCCCTGCCATCGCTTCAACCCAGGTGATCCGGCCCACCGCGATCGCTTCAGCGCGGGAACAAACCTCTTGCATCAGATCGGACTGGGGCTCAAGAATGAGCAGCTTGATTAGGGCACTGGTGTCGCAGTAGAGGATCACAAGCTCAACCCCGATCCTCGAGGACCATGGCACTGGTGAGTGTCCCCGAACCGCGCAACGGAACCGGCGGTGGGAGCACAGGCTTTTTGCCGTTCCAAGAGATGGTCCCGGCCTCAATGGCTTTCTGTAGCGGACCCAGGGAGGCCGGGTTGGGCTGGCTAACAGCTGTGATGTGGGCGATCGGCTTGCGGTGGGAGGTCACTTCGACCACTTCACCGGCTTGGGCGCGGGCGAGCCACTCGGAAAGATGGGTCTTGAGGTCCCGAACGGACACCCGACTTGCGACTACATCTGCCACATCTTTCTCTGCCTATGCGACCACTTTAGCCTGCTTCCCCCGGTGCGGCGCCGAACGATCACGGGGCCATCGTGACTCCTAAGCACCGCTGCCACCAGCAGCAGACAGCTCAGCGGGATGCCAAGCAGGTGCAGCGGCTAAGCACAATTGAGTCCATGGACCTCCACGCCGATCTCGCCCAGCGCGTTGCGCTTGACACCACTGCCCTGCCTTGGACCCCTTCGCCGATGGCGGGGGTGGAACGACGGATGCTGGATCGCCTCGGCGCCGAGGTGGCCCGGGCCACCTCGATCGTGCGTTACGCCCCGGG
>CAMDVN010000116.1 GCA_945877595.1 Cyanobium sp. NIES-981
GAGCTGGTTGAGGCGAGCTGGGGAGCCGTGGCTATCTCTTGGGTTAGCTCGCACACCAACAGTGCAACAGGCCTTGCATCAACTTGAGGTTCGCACCAGCGGGCAGGGCTTCACCCGGCTCAACACCCAGCTCAACCAGTGGGTCGCCACCACCGGCATCAACCTGGGCGTCCTGCATCTGACCTGCTTGCACACCAGCTGCAGTCTCACCATCAATGAGAACGCTGATCCACGGGTGTTGCAAGACCTGGCGGCCTGGATGGATGCGGTCGTTCCGCAGGACGGCTACGGCCCCCCCAATGGCGATGGCAAACGTGCTCGCTATGTCCATGACGATGAGGGGGATGACGACATGCCCGCGCATATCCGTACTGCACTCACCAGTCAGACCATCACCTTGAGCGTTGAGAACGGGGGCCTCCTTCTTGGTGTCTGGCAAGGGATTTATTTATGGGAACACCGATCCATGCCGCATCGTCGGCGCATGGCGTGCCATTTGATTGGGGAGGTGTAAGGGATTCTTGATGGTTGTGCTTAGCCCAGCTCCAAGCAGGCCAGGCCATAGACGTCATCGAGCGACACCGTTGGTGCCAGCCCTCGATACATCCGAAGGGTGGTGCCGATCGGACGGAACTTCAGCCGTTCGAGCAGCCGGGCAGCGGCGGGATTCGATCCCGGTGCATCGATGAGCACCACGCCTGGATGGCGATGCAGCAGGGCCTGCAGTAGCAGCTCTGCTGCATCGGTCGTTTCGGCCATCAGCGGGCCGATTCGCCAACCCTCCCCGCCCACGAGCAGGCAGGGACGGATGCGGCCGAAACCATGGCAGACCCCACCAGAATCGATGAGCGCCAGCACCGATCCGGCGGGATGGTGCAGCCACTGGCTGAGAAAATGGGGCCGTGGACTCGGTTCGCGCTGGGCATCGAAGCACTGCACCGCGCCCTCAGGGATGGCGTCATCGGCCAGCAGTTGCCACCCCAAGGCCCAGGAGGGTGCCGGCATCGATCCATCACTGACCACCTGCCAGCGGGTGGTGGGGGAGGCCGGAGCAAAGCCCCAACCGGCGTAGTCATCGACCCGATCTGGCGCGGCCTCCAGGCCAATGCAGGGCAGGTCGGCCAGGTGCTCCATGGCATGGCGCCACAGCTGCAGGCCGTAGCCATGGCCGCGCCACTTGGGCCGCACCAGATAGAGGCCGAGGAAGCCGTAATCAACGTTGTAGCGCACACCGGTGATACAGCCAATCCGATCCCGTCCAATCCAGCCCACCCAGCTGCCCTGGCGGTCTGTATTGCGGTAGATGGCCACATCCCCTTGGCCGGGAGCAAAACCCTCCTGGCGAGCCATGTGGGTCACGGCGGCGATATCGCTCGTCTGCAGCGGCATGATGCGCAGAAACGAAACCCTCGCCACGTCACTCACTCCACCTTGCTGCTGCCATGGGGTTCTGACAACAGTGCAAGCGATAGCCGAGCTCCAGCAACTCCCCAGCAACTCCCCTGCAGGTGCCCGGGCGCTGGACCATGGTCGTTATGGAGCAGGCTCAACGCGGTACGGGAACAGGACCACCCCAAAGCTTCCGGCTTTGCAAAAGAGGCGTATTTTGAAGTTGAGGGGAGGCCCGGGAGCCAACCCGAACCCTCCCCTCCACGAGAGTCCGGCCAGGGATCACCCGAGCCGGTGCGCCCAACGGAGGTGCGCCAACGATGCGACACACCCAACGTGAACTCGATGGCGTTGTGCGAGCGCCATCCCGCTGCTCCCAGGCCCAAGGCAGGTCATGCCTTGCAACCCCAGACACCCGTCCCGATCAAACCCCAGATGCCAGGTGATGATCCGCAACCGGTGCTAAGGCGCTCCCCACGGGGCGCCTTTTGAATGACCTGCTGCTGAGATCTGCACCATGGTTGGAACCGACTGGGACCAGCGCTACCGCGAAGGCAGTGATCGCTGGGAGCTGGGGCATCCAGCGCCACCGCTGGAGGCCTTTTTGCGCCGTGATGCGCGAGCGCCTCAGCCACCTGGGCGGGTGTTGGTGCCTGGCTGCGGCCGAGGCCATGAGGTGGCCTTGCTCGCCCATCTGGGCTATGGGGCGATCGGGGTGGATTTCAGCCGTGAGGCCATCCAAGCCGCCAAGGCCCTGCATGGCTCGGATCCCGACCAGCTTCGCTGGCTGCAAGCTGATCTCTTCCATGCAGAGGCGCTCGCGGCGGCGGGCATCAGCGCTGCCAGCCTGCAGGGCGTGCTGGAGCACACCTGCTTTTGTGCGATCGATCCAGCCCAGCGCACCGCTTATCTCGACACCGTGATGCGGTTGTTGGCCCCGGGTGGCTGGTTGCTTGGCCTCTTCTGGTGCCACCAGCGGCCGGGTGGTCCTCCCTGGGGCAGTGACGCTGCGCTTCTGGCCCAGCAACTGGCGGCAGCTGGATTTCGCCAGGAGCTCTGGGAGCCAGCGCAAGGCTCGGTGGTTGAGCGAGACCACGAGTGGCTGGGGCTCTGGCGGCGGCCAGTCCCTGAGCCTGGGCCAGTGGTTGCTTGACATTGAGAGCTGATGGCGGTGTTGGTGCAGCACGGGGATGGGGAAATGATGCATCGCTCGTGCTTGCCGCGCGAGAGGGTTGGTGTTGCTGGAGCAGGCCAAATGATCCAGTACAGAATTAGTGCCGACAGCTACACCATGGGCAGACGTTCTCTCGAAGTGAGCGTAGGGTGCAAACAATGCGCCTTCTTGTAGGCTTATTGCCTGGTGGTTTGCTTGTCTCCAATGGGATTCTCTTGCTGGCATCGTTTGATGTCGCGTCCAACTTCAGCAGCAGTGAAGGCCGCATCGCTGGCGTTGGGGATGTTTGCCCTGATGCCAATACCGGCCCTTGCCCAGCGGGTCGTTCCCCGTATCGGCAACATCTGCCCCATGGGGTACGTCGATACCCTCAATGGCCAATGCAGCACGTTGGGCCTGATGCGCTACACGGTGCAACCCACGAATGGCCAGGCCTGTCCTGGGGGCTGGATGAATGTGGGTGGCGGCTACTGCCGCAAGAAGTAAGCAAAGTTTCACCTTAGGGTTTAACTTTAAGGTGAAATTTCAAGGTGTAACTTCAAGGCGAAATCTTAAGGAGAAGCTTTAGGCGAAGCTTCAAGATGAAGCTTCAAGATTTTGTTTAAAAGTTCAATTCAAGACTGAACCAAGGGCGTGCGGCTAGAACATTCGACGCAGTTGGGCGGTGGCCAGTTGCACTTCACGGAGAAATAGCAGCACCGCCACCATCAAGGTGACCATTGCCAACACAAACAGTGGCACCACAACCAGGGTGAGGTCGATCTGGGCCACGGCGCTCATGAACACAATCGAGACCACGAGGGCCACCAACAGGATGGTGATCGTGCAGCACTCGATCGCTTTCATCACCAGGCCCATGCGCCGCTTCTGAACCTGGAGTTCGAGTCGGGCATCGCGACTCACGCCAACGGCAGCATTGCGGCTGTCCTCTTGAAGCTTGCGGGAGCGATCGATGATGCGGGCTAGGCGGTTGGTGAGCACCACGAGCAGCCCGCTGATGCCAGCCAGCAAAAAGACGGGTGCCACCGACAACTGAATGGCCCTGGCGAGCCCCTCCACCGGGGCAGCGAGGGCCAGGGTTGAACTCAACATGGCAGGACCGCCAGATCAGCATTTCGGCTCAACCTATCGGTTGACAGGTTGATCATATTTTTAGCCCTCAGCTGAGCTCCCAGAGGCGGCCTCTGGGCTCAGACGATGCCTGGGCCGATCCCTGGGCCGATCCCTTGGCCAGTGGTTGAACCAGGGGCCGCATGGGGAGCTGATCGAGGTTGGGCAAATAGCGTTTGCGGGTTTCAAGTTGGTGTAGCTCGGCTGAAACGCCCTGAATAAAGGCGCTCACATCAGCGCCTGAGCGCTCCAAGCCCTTGAGCACGGTGAGGTCGTCGAGCAGATGGTCAATGCGGTTGTTAATTCGCTCCAGCCGGGGGTCGCGCATGGTGATGGGGGGTGGCTGTTCCCAGGCTGCTGGCGATGGTTTGTCTCCAAGGCGGTGACTGTGATGCGGATCTGCTGCAGTTGCCAGCTGCGCGGGGCGTTACCAGCTTGACCAGCTCAAATTCCGCACATCGGTTCGTTTGCGGCCAGTACCGCTTGCATTGAACAGGCCCACAGTGGGCTGAACCGTAGGGGGCTGATCCGAGCCCAGGTGTCCAGCGCATGACTCTCCGCCACGGCTATTTCACTGGAGCCGGCTACACCTTTGATGCCCAAAGCGAGCCATCCCCAGAACGGCTGGCCTTTCTGGCGCTGCTGAACCGGCACCGCCCCCCCGAGATCTGCGGGCCTTTCCAGCTGTTGGAGCTCGGCTGCGGCCAGGGCTTCAACCTCTGCCTGCAAGCGGCGAACTATCCCCAGGCCCGCTTCCTGGGCATCGATTTCAACCCCGAACACATCGCCCACGCCCGCTCCCTGGCGGCGGCGACCGGGCTCGC
>CAMDVN010000117.1 GCA_945877595.1 Cyanobium sp. NIES-981
CCGGCTTTCGCGGTGCCATCCCCCTGCCCTGGGATCCGCAGCTGCTCGGCACCGTGGTCGCCCCTTGCGAGGGCGTGATCTGGCTGGGCGATCTGGTCCTGCTGGAGCCAACTGGCGTGCTGCCCAATAGTCCTCGCGCCCAGTTCGCCGCCTGCTCAGTGCTGCAGTTCGGCGCGGACTACGGCCCCGGTGGCATCGGCCGGCTGACCCAGCCGCTGCTGGGGGAGCGCCTCTCGCTGGTGCTTAAGCCCCACCGAGTGCTGGTGCTGCGAGATGGCGACAGCCTCAACGGCCTTGCGGAGCGCTACGGCACCACCGTGCAGACGCTGCGGCGCATCAACCCGGCTCTTGAGCGCTACGAGGAGATCAGCACCACCGCTGGCGACACCCTCTCGCTCTTGGCCGGACGCCATGGCACCACCGTCGACTACCTGCGAGACCTCAACCCGGAGCTGCTGCGCTCGGACGGTCACACAACACAGCAGGGCGACACCCTCAAGAGCGTGGCCGCGGCATACGACACGACCGTGACCACCCTGCGCAACTACAACCCCGACTACACACGCTGGCCCCAGAGCGATCCCCTGCCGGTCGGCGTGGTTCTGGCGGTGCCAGCGATCCGGCCCTCCACGCCGCTGGATCCCGGTCAGGCCCTGCTGGTGCCGGCGGTGCGCCCTTCGACGCTGCTGCCTGGTGGCGGCTGGATCTACCTGCCGGAACCCCGAGCCGCTGCGGCGGAGAACTGGGATCTGGACATCGACCCGACACCCTCCAGCGGCTGAGGTGACTGCCGCTGCCGACGGGCTGCGGACGGTGCTGGCAATAGGAGAGGCGAGCGCAGCCCGGATGGGGCGCTTCGCAGCACCACAGCCGTGATGGGTGATGCCTCTCAACAACCAGTTCCAGGCACCGTTCGGTGCCACCTTCCAGCAGCTGCAGCAGCAGCCCAACCAGGAGCCACCTGCCTCCCAATCACCTGCAGGCCATGCCGACGAGGACACCCTGCTTGACGAGGAGCTCGACGACGGCTCAGGCCTCGACAGCACTGACCTCGACCCAGAAGCCGACAGCATCTCGGCTGAGCCCGCTCCCACGCCTGCCCCGGCACCGGCTGCGGATCCGCTGAACGCTGAACGGCGCCGCAGTAACCAACTGGAGAAGGAGCTACGCAAGATGCGCCAGCAGCTGGCCCGCTTCTCGGAGATCAACCCCGAGGAGTACAGCCGCCTCCAGGACGCCGAGCGCAAGAAAGAGGAGCTCGAGCGCCAGGTGGCCGAACGCGAGCGCCAGCTCAACGATGCCAATCGCCGCAAAGTGCTCAGCGTGGAGAAGGAGCGCGATGAAGCTCGCCAGCAGGTGCTGGGCCTGCGCAAGGAACGGCTGCTGGAGCGGCTCTTCTCGGAGGCCGATGGCCGTCACGGCGGCGATGTGCGCGGCACGTTCTTTGACATCTTCAAGGCGCAGTGCGGCAGCTCCTTCCGCCTGGCTGCCGATGAGCACGGCCGCGACCTGCTCGAACCGGTAGACGGCAAGGGCCAGGTGCTTACCTCCGATGGCGTGGTGATCTCCGCTGCGGACTACGTCGAGGAGCTACGCGGTCACCCCGTCTATGGCTTCCTGTTCCAGCAACGGGGTGCACCGTTCATGGCGTCGGTGCCGGAGCTGACCTTCGATCACAACGGCGCACCGGTCAGCCTGCAGTCGATGAGTACGGCAGAGCTGTACCTGGCGTCGATCCGCAAGACCACACCCAAGTCGCGCAACCACAGCCCGGTCTCACCCTGACGGGGCGCAACTACACCCGCGCCAACCGAACGGCATTCAAAAGGGGGGTATACCCCCAAAAACAGGAATGCTGCGGAACCCTGCTGCTCAAATGTCCCAAAAACTGGAAAATGCCGGTTCAGCTGGGAACCATCGGTTGGCCTGCTCTGGTTGAGGGCCGACACGGGCCGGTGGCCTGAAACCCTGACCAGGCGGGAGCGGGTGGAGGGTCGCCGGCAAGAGGCCTGCTGCGCATTGCATCGGCACCGGCGCTGCCGGCTCTGCTTCGGGTTGTGCATTTGAGCCGGGCCGCGGCATCCTGTAGGCCGAGGTGAGCCGATGACCAAAGCTCCTGCTGCCGCGATCAGCGAATTCCAGCTGCAACAGATGGCTGCCGAGATCCGTGATGAGATCCCGGGTGCTGAGGTGCGCCTGTTTGGCTCCCATGCCCGCGGGGAGGCCCGCCTTGATTCCGACGTGGATCTGTTGATCACCGCCAGCGATAGCTGGCTGAGTCAGCACAACCGCTTTGACACCCTTGGCAAGCTCTGGCGGCGGTTGTCCCACCACCGGATCCCAGTGGACCTGCTGCTCTATTCCCACAGCCAGGTGGCGCAGAAGAGGCACTGGCTCAGCCATGTGATCGCCCGGGCTTACCAAGAAGGTCGCGTGCTCCATGGCCAGTCCTGAGGCCCAGGCCCTGCTGCAGATCGCTCGCCGCGATCTCAAAGCGGCAGAGGTGTTGCAGGATCCGGCCGTTGATGAAGCCAATTGGGGCTTCCAGATTCAGCAGGCGGTGGAGAAGGCCCTCAAGGCCTGGCTGTTCAGCCTTGGCGAGGAGCCACCACTGATCCACAACCTCACGGCGTTGCTGGACCGGGTTGCTGATGCGGGCGATGTTGTGGAGCCGTTTCTGGCTCTGGAGGCCTTCACGGTGTTTGCTGTGCAGTTCCGCTACGACGCGGAGCCTGAACCCATGGAGCTGAATCGCCCTCAGTGGCAGCAGCGGGCCGTGGACCTTGTGGAGCACGTCGAACGTATCGTGCACGAGGGCTGCTGAGCTGCAGGTACATCAGTCTTGGTATGAGGAAGGGGGCCGTGAGGCCCCCCTGGGCTCAGATCACCGAGACGGTGCAGCCCTTGGTGCCTTGCATTGCCTTGGCGATCGAGAAGGCTTTTTCCGCCGGCACGAAGCGCATCTTCTTGACGGGCTTGCCGCGGCGGCCAAAGAACTGCTGCTCGCAGGGATGGGCACCGCCTTTGATGCCAGCGGGATAGAAGTGGACCACCACGCGGCGGATTTCGCAGCTGGGGGCAGAACTGGCGGCCATGGGATTGGGCGCGAGGGACCCAACCGATCAGCCCGGCGTGTGATGGAGAAGGCAGGGGCGGCGTTACGCCGCTTGCGCAGCCCTTGCCGAGCCGCGCCGCCAGGGCACCGTGCTGGGGCCCCTCGAGACAGCCCAGCCGCTAGCGCCCTGTGCTGCTGACCGGTCGCTGTGGTGCCACAGGCAGAGCAGTGGCTTTAAGCGGTATCCAGACCCGCTTGCTGAGCAGCGGCAGCGGCGGGCTTGCCGGGATCTGCGCTGTGTGGTGGCTGGCTGGAGTGATGGCAGGGCAAGGCGAGGCAGCGCTGCTACAGATCGGAATCAGGCGGGAACCCGCCCGAGTCAGGCGCTTAACGCCCCGTTACAGTTCTCGTAACAAACCGCAACACTCATGGCTGAGCCCACTCCCCGCTTCGGATTCGTTGCCTTCGCCGAGACCTGGAATGGCCGTCTGGCCATGCTCGGCTTCGTGATCGGCCTGGGCACCGAGCTGCTCACCGGCCAGAGCATCCTCGGCCAACTGGGCCTGGGCTGATCCCATGAGCACCGATTACACCGCCGCTATTGCCACCGTTATCGCCCTTGTCGTTGTGCTCGGTGGCATGACGACCTACATGCTCAGTCGCCCTACCGACCTTGCCCCGAGGGCTAGATGATCGCCACCCTCTGCGTTGTGCTTTTTGGCTCCTGGGTCATGGGCGCACTGCTCCAGCCCGATCTTGCGGACTGACGGTTTCACTTTCAGCCCACCCCTGAACACCTCCCCAATGATCAATACCCCCGCCAACAACCAGTGGCTCGAGCACCGCGCTGAGCAGCTGATCCTTCTCGATCAGCTCAAGCGCGCTGAGCTCTTCAATGGCCGCGCCGCCATGCTGGGCATCGTGCTCGGCATCGTCACTGAGGCCATCACCGGCTCGGGCATTGCCCACCAGATCGGCCTCGGCGCCCTGGTGGATGGCTACGCCGCCTGCCGAACCCAGTTCCTGCCTTTCTGCTTCTGAGCCATCCCCAGGACCTTGGCCCTCAGACCCCTGGGCTTTGCTCGGGGGTTTTGTTTTGGCTGGGCCGGATCTCCGCCCAGGGCTCTCCACTGGCCAGCAGGTCAATGGCTTGTGGCACGGTTGTTGCCAGGACTTGCTGCAATTCGGCATTGCTGCAGTTGCCCATCCGCAGCCAGATGACATGGGGAGGTGGGCCCTGAGCATCGAGCAGGTGGATGAAGTCCCGATCTTTGGTCATCACCACGG
>CAMDVN010000118.1 GCA_945877595.1 Cyanobium sp. NIES-981
CAATACCCGCACTGACAAGGAGCAGACCCTGGAGGACAAGGTGGCCAGTGTGCGGGCGCTGCTCTGATGCCAGGCCAGAGCGACCAGGCCAGCGAGGTTCTGGCCTTCTGGTTCACCGAAACCCTCCCTCACCAGTGGTTCGCCAAGGACCGGGCCTTTGACGACCTAGTACAGCAACGCTTTCTCAGGCTGACTCGACGCGCCATCGCCGGTGATCTCGATGCATGGGATGCAGAGCCGACCGGGGCCCTGGCGCTGGTGCTGCTGCTGGATCAGTTCCCACGCCAAATCTGGCGCGATTCAGCGATGGCCTTCGCTGGCGATCCCCAGGCCCTGGCATTGAGCCTGCGGGCGGTGGAGCTGGGCTGGCTGGCGGCCGAACCCGTGCGTCCGCGGCGGCAGTTCTGGCTGATGCCGCTGATGCACTCGGAAGACCTGGCGGTGCAGCAGGCGGCGCAGCCGCTGTTTGAGCGATTCAGCGATCCGCGCACTGCTGATTTCGCCCGCCGGCACCGCGATGTGATCGCCCGCTTCCAGCGGTTTCCGCATCGCAATGCTGCATTGGGTCGGGTGTCGAGCGCGGCGGAGCTGGCCTTTCTGCAGACGCCAGGCTCACGCTTCTGAAGCGGCTCATGCCCTGCGAAATAGTGGCGGCGTCCACTGCGGCAAGGGATGCCCGCTGGGTTGGTATTCATCTGGCAGCTACTGCGTCTAGAGCCGATGAAATCTGTCTTGCTAGCAGTTCTATGTTGCAGATCTTGCTGAGCTGCCGTGCCCCAAAGTGAGTTGTTGCGGTTTCTTGCTCAGGTGAGGGCTGATCCAGAACTGCGGCAAAGGATGGCCGACGCCCTTACCGCTGATGAGGTGTCGCTGCTGGCCCAGGAGCGGGGCTTTCTGGTCTCTGGCAGCGACATCCTGCGCTTTCACGGCCAGTCGGCTTCTGGGATCCGCATCAGCCGTATCGAGCACCCTGGCGAATATCCCGGTCGCTACTACTGAGTGCGCTTTAGTCCGCAACCAGCACATACAAAATAAAACCCCTGAGGAAAACCTCAGGGGCGCTGGCTAAGAACATTCCAATGACGGTTGATAGAAGCTGCTGGCGTTGGCGCCTGGGGCCGAGTATTCCAGGTGTGGGGAAGTTGGTTCTCCGGAGGGCACCTAGGGCGGTGCGGATGGAGTGTCGACAGTTCAGACGTCCCAATTCAGTGTCCGAACTGACGACCCGCCCACTAAAAAAAAGACTGTTGGAGCAGGGGCCTGCAGTCAGCGTGCTTCTTGAACCTGGCGGGGTGGCGTGTCGTCCATGTTGGGCGCCTCCTGGGTTGATGAACACAGCATCGCTGCGCTAGCGGCTCAGCGCAATCAGCTTTTAAACGCATTGCTTCTGGCTGCAGATCGGAGCAAGGTTGGATAGCTTTGTGGCCTGGAGCAGCTCAGGCCCTGCGCAATGGTGGCGGCCTCCACTGCGGCGTGCAGACCTGCCAGCCCTGCTGGCGCTTGCCGTCCCAGAGCCTGTGGGCATCTTCCTGGCTGAGTTCGAGCCTCCGTTTCAGCAGGGGCCCTGCTGAAACGGCAGCCACTCGACGCTGATCGTCTTCTCTGATCAGCCCTGTCGAGCCAAGGGGTGTCGTACCGATCCCAGGTGGAAAGCCCTGACGACTCCTCGTCTGGCTCAGGCCTCGCAGGAGCGGAAGGGCCTTGCGGATTCGCCACAGAGCAAGCCCATTTGCTGGCTGGCCTCAACTGCCGATGAAATCGTGCAGCATCACGCTGCAGCTGCGGTTTCCCGCATGGCCAGGATCCGGTTGATCTCTGTTGGTTCCAGGGGAGACCTGCAGCCCTACCTGGCAATCCTGCTGGAACTGCAGCGACGGGGCCATCAGGTGAGCCTGATCGGCAGCATCAACTTCCAGGCCGTGGCGGAAGCCCATGGGCTGTCGTTCGTGCCCCTGCCGGGCGACTTCACCTCCTTGCTGAGCTCGGAGGCGGGCCTGGCATTGATGCAGGGCAAGCCCGTGCGCCTGATCTCCGATGCACTGCTGGGCGAGCTGCTGGAGACGGCTCGCGCCTCCATGGAGGGCACGGATTTACTTTTGGTGTCGCCGCTGTGCCTGTGGGGGTACCACCTGGCCGAGGCCGCAGGCTGTCCCCTGGTGGTGCTGAGCCCCGTGCCGATCATGGCCACTAGTGAATTCCCCTTTCTGGGCTTCCCCGCCTCGCCAACCAGCCGCAATGGCGGCAGCACAAGGCATCGAATCCGCCGCCGCCTCAACCGCAGCAGCTACCGGCTGGTCAGTCTGCTCAAGTGGCGTCAGGACGCCCGGGTGATCCAGGCCTTCCGCCGCGATCGCCTGGGCCTGCAGCCCCTCCCCTGGGGCGGCGTCCAGAGCCGCCGCACCCCACCGGCCCACCTGGTGGATCCGTCAGTGTTGCATCTGATCAGTCCACAGGTGTTGCCGCGCCCGGCTGACTGGAAGGCGAGCGCCTCCCTCACCGGCTTCTGCTTCCACGAGCCCCGCTCGGCGGATGGGGCGATCCAGCCCACCCCCTACAGCCCGGATCGGGAGCTGAGCGCCTTCCTTGAGAGCGGCCCCGCTCCCTTCTATGCCGGATTCGGCAGCATGATTACTCGCGATCCAGAAGCGCTGGCGGCTGCGGTAGTGGAAGCAGCGCAGCAGGCTGGTGTTCGCCTGATCCTCTCGCCCGGTTGGGGGCGGGTGGTGCCCCGAACGGCCCTGCCCGCTGATGTGTTTTTGCTGGAGGAGTGCCCGCACAGCTGGCTGTTCCCCAGAGTGCAGGCCGCGATTCACCACGGCGGTGCCGGCACCACCGCCACCACGCTGCGCTGCGGCATCCCCTCGACGGTGGTGGCGTTCTTTGCGGATCAGCCCGCCTGGGGACGCACGCTTGAGCAGCTCGGGGTCAGCCCGGCCACGCACCGGTTGAGCAGTCTCAGCGCCGAGTCCCTGGCTGCCAGCATCCGAGCCCTGGCAGACGAACCGCGCTTCCGCCAGCGAGCCCGGGAGCTGCAGCAGCTGCTGGCCCGGGAGGACGGGGTGACCTCCACCGCCGGTGCGATCGAGGCGCGTCTCGCCGGCATGCGGTGATCCACAGCACCCGTTTGAGCACCCCTGTACAGGCCCACCACGATCCGCCACTCGCCGAGCTGTTGCGGCGAATCGATTGCCAGTTGCTGCCCCAGCTGAGGCTCCGCAGCATCGATCCCCACGACCCGATCCGGGTGCTGAGCCTGCCCCAGCCGTGGCGGCAGCTGGGCTGCGGCAACTACGCGGCGGTTCTGCACCATCCCGATCACCCCGCGCTGGCTGTGAAGGTATACGCCCCCGGGCGGCCAGGATTGGAGCAGGAGGCTGAGGTCTATAGGCGCATCGGTTACCACCCGGTCTTTTCAAAGTGCTTTCATCGGGGCGATGGCTACCTGGTGCTGCGCCGTCTGCATGGCGTCACCCTCTGGGACTGCCTGCGCCGTGGGATCACCATCCCGGTGCAGGCGATCCAGGACATCGACGCCGGGCTTGCCCATGCCGTCAGCCGTGGAATGCATGGCCACGACATGCATGGCCGCAATCTGATGCTCCACAGGGGCAGGGGCCTGATCGTGGACATCTCCGATTTCCTCAACCCCGCGCCCTGCCGGGCCTGGCAGGACCTGAGGTGGGCCTACCACTGGCTGTACCGCCCCTTGATTGCACCGCTGGGTCTGCGGGCTCCAGCTCCGCTCCTCGATGGTCTGCGCAAGGGGTACCGGCTGTACCGGCGCCTGATGCCCGTCAGTGCAGACCATGTCGGCCAGTCCTGATCCAAGGCCTGCAGCGGTTAAGGGTTGGTCGGTGGCGTGGCCCATGGTTTACGCCACCTACATAGCCCAGCCCTGCTGCCGGGTCATGTCATCTGTCCAGCCCTGACAGCGGCTGGTGAGGTGCTCGCCATGGGCGATTAGCCCCTGATGCAACTGACAGGTGAGCACCGGGATGCAGTTCACCCCGGCGTGGTGCCTAAACAGTGGCAGGTCATGCAGACCTTGAGGCTGCGGGTCTTGAGCAGCAATGCCTCATCGAGGTAGGGCCACTCCTCTATCGGGGTTTCAAGCCGGGTATTCAGTGCTGCGGGTCGGGGGAGAGGGGCACCCATGAATCATGGCTATTGCGTACGCATGTACTAGCACGGTTGCCCCTGTCGCGTCCCGCCTGATCGGCTCAGCTCTGGTGGAGAGCGGCTGCCTCTGGCTGCGACTGGTGTTGCACCAGAAACGTCTCGATCCAGTCATGGTGCCGCCGCTGACAAATTCGATCAGCGATCGAGGGGGCCTCTTC
>CAMDVN010000119.1 GCA_945877595.1 Cyanobium sp. NIES-981
GATGTCGGCCGCCATCAGCACCGGATAGTCGAGCAGGCCCATCGACACGTTGTCGCCCTGCTTGATGGCCTTCTCCTTGAACTGGATCATGCGTTCGAGCCAGTTCAGTGGCGTCACGCAGTTGAGCAGCCAGGCCAGCTCGGCGTGGGCCGGCACATGGCTCTGCACAAACACCGTCGAACGGGAAGCATCGATCCCGCAGGCCAAATACAGGGCCGCTGTGCTGAGGGTGTCCTCAGCGAGGCGGCCTGGATCGTGGGGCACGGTGATGGCATGCAGATCGACCACGCAGAAAAACGTCTCGTGGCTGCTTTGCAGATCAACCCAGTTTCGAATCGCCCCCAGCCAGTTGCCGAGATGGAGGGATCCGGTGGGTTGCACACCAGAAAGGACCCTGGGCCTGCTCATCGGGGGGGCGCTCCTCAGCCGGCGGCCTCAGCAGCCGCAGGATCTGCAGCCGCAGAATCTGCAGTCACAGGATCTGCAGTCACAGGATCTGCAGTCCCATCGGCCGATGACTCAGCGGCCAAAGACTCTGCGGCCGATGGTTGAGCGGTGGCCCCGGTCTCAAGCTCGGCTGAGGCTTCGACTTGGTCGGCTGAGGCTTCGACAAGCTCGGCTGAGGCTTCGACCGTGGGCTCTTCGACCTCAACCGGCGCCGGCACGGGCTTGCTCGGACGCGCAAAGGGATTGGCGCGCTGGGGGCGATCGTCGCGGCGCTCGCCTCGGCCCTCACCACGAGCGTCACCACGTCCTTCGCCGCGCCCCTGGGGGCGGGCGCCGCCAGCGCCACCACGGGGCCCATCACTGCGGGCAGGAGCCTGGGAGCGCTGCTGGGCCACAAGGGCGTCGAGCTGGCCTTCCTCGAGCATCTGGGCGATGGTGCGGATCGAAAAGCCGAGGGCGGCCACGGTCGATCTCAGCCCGAAGGCCTCCTGAATGGCACGGGCCGAGCGCATTTCGTTGTCACTGAGCCGGATGCGGAATCCGCCGGGCTCCCTGGACCCGCCCTGGCGGCCGCCACTGGAGGCGCCGTCTTGGCGGTCCTGGGGGATGGAAGTGCTGGTGTCTTCGGCCATCGCCGCAGGGTTGGTATCAGGCGCAAGTGTGCCGCATGGCCGAACTCAAGCCCAAAAACCAGTCCAGCTGATGGGGCTCCCGCTGGCCCTCCCGGGCCAGCACCAGCACCGGCAATGGGCATGGGCTGGCCAGGCCAAAGCGGCGCCTGTACTCCAACAGCAGATCGAGATAGCGCTGCAAATCCCAGCCATGGTTGCCACACTCCTGGACCTGCCAATAGCGCCGCAGCGCCTGGCAGCAGGCTGGGGCGCCAAATTCATGCCAGCACTTTTGCTGCACCGTCCAGGGATCCAGGCCCGTGGCAAGGAGCTGGCGGTAGTGCACCAGCTCCGGGGCTTCGGCCGTGGCGTCAGGGGGAAGCACGGAGGCGAGCTGGGCTACCGGCACGGCCTGGATCCGCAGCCAGGCGCGATCCAACAACACAACCGGACACGCGTCAGACCAGGCCTCCAGGGTTTGCAACCTCTCAAACCAACCCTGCAACTGGCGTTGCTGACGATCCGTCAAGGTCTCAGCCATGGGTGCCCTTGAAGGTGATCGCGGCACTGGCGTATTCACGTGGCTCCAAATGAATTGTGCAGCGCACTGGCCCAAAACGGGCCTCAAGGCGCTCCTCAACCAATTCGGTGATGCGGTGGGCCGTGGGCAGGTCGTCCGCATCGACCACCATGTGCATGTCGATGAAGACCTGCTGGCCGAGGATGCCGCGGCTGGCGATGTCATGGCAATTGCACACCCCAGGGACCCCCATGGCCACGTTGTGGATGGCTTCAGGGGCCAGGGCGATCTGGTCAACCAGCCAGGGGAGCTGCTGACGCAGATCGCGCCAACAGCTCCCCAGCAGCAGGCCACAGATCGGCAGCGCCACCAAGCCATCGAGCCAGGGCAGGGCCCAGATCCGCGAAGCGCCCAGGGCCAGCCCCACCCCAAGGGTGATCCAGGCCTGGGGGTTGCGCTGGCCCAGCAGCAGCAGATCGAAGCCAAACAGCACCAACAGCACCAGGGCCTGCGGAGCCGCCAGGGCCAGGGGTTGTTGCCCTGACAGCCAACGGGCCACAACGGCCTGGACCAGTTCGAGCACCCCCCAGGTCAGCAACACCGCGATGCCCAGCACGGTGACCGCCTGGTACTTGGTATGGCCGTAGGGGTGGTCGCGATCCGGACGGGGATCGGAGAGTTGGGCCGCCACCAAAGCCGAGATGCCCCCCATCCCATGGGCGGCACTGGTCAAAGCGTCGGCCAACAGAGCGAGCGAACCGAGGCCCAGGCCCAGGGCCAGCTTCACCAGCGCCATGAGGCCATGGCCCAGCAGAGACCAGCCAACTGCAGACATCCGGGGGCTGGGCACAGGCATGGCGACCGGATCGGGGCAGGACGTTTCGACCGCTCCGTTTCTATCTGGATTTCAACGAACGTGCCGCTGCGTTGCCAGGTTGGGGGGGCCTTCGCTAGAGAGGCCCCACTCGCCACCACCGGATTGACCCCGCCGGTCGCGCCCTCTGCCCCTGCAGCCCTGGCGCTCCTGTTGCCCTGGCGCCGCTGGGCGCCCCTGGGAGCGCTAGCCCTGGGGGGCTGGATCGGTACGGATCTGCTGCTGCATCTCGGCCAAGGTGCCTTTGGCAACCTGCTGGAGGTGGGCCTGGCCGGGGGGGCCGTGCTCTGGTGGAGAACGCGGGCGGGTCGCCGGCCCGCGGGCCTCCCCCCCACAAACCTCAACGGCTGGCTGGACCGCTGCGAAGGCCTAATAGAGCAATTCTCCAAGCTCGCCTGCAGCTCACCGACCGAGCTCGGCCAACGCCAATCCCAGCTGGCACACCTACGGCTGGAGCTCCAAGTGAGCACCCTGCAGCTGGCGGTGGTGGGCACCGAGGCGCTGGCGCCCGCCTGGCATCCCCAACTCGCCCAGGGGCTGCAGGGCCGCCAGGCCCTCAAGCTGCAATGGGGCCATCCCTTGCCCAGTGGCCAAGCGGGCTGGCGCTGGCCTAAGGCGCTGGGCAGCTGTGATGTGCTGCTCTACCACCTTCAACTTCCGCTCAAGGCCTGCGACCTGCGTTGGCTGGAGGCCAGGCCCGAGGGCCAGCCGGCCTGGGTGCTGGCCCAGCTCAGCCAGGGAAGCGATCCAAGCCAGCAGCGTGAGCAGCTTGAGGCCCAAATTCAGAGCGTGCCAGCCGCCCAGCTGCTGCTCTGGAGCGGCAATCCCGAAGACTTCGGCGCCAGTCTTGAACCGCTGACCATCGCCCTCTCGAGCCAAGGAGCACGCCTGCGGCTCAACGGCCAAACGAGAACGGCGATGCACCTGCATCAGGCCTGGCTGGTAGAGCTTGAGCAGGTGCGACGGCAGCACTGGCTGGCGCTACAGCAGCGCACCCAGTGGGTGGTGGCGGCGGGTGTGGTGGCCGCTCCTCTGCCCAGCCTGGATTTGCTGGTGCTGGGTGTGGCCAATGGCCTGATGCTCCAGGAGATGGCCCGCCTCTGGGATTGCCCCTGGAGCCTCGACCAGCTGCAGGCCGCCGCTGGCGAACTGGCCAAGGCAGCCCTGGCGCTGGGGGTCGTGGAATGGAGCGGCCAGGCCCTCGCCAGCCTGATCAAGTGGCACGCCCCCACCTGGCTGCTGGGCAGTGCCCTCCAGGCCCTAAGTGCGGCCTATCTCACCCGGGTGGTGGGCCATGCCATGGCCGATCTCTTGGCCCTCTCAGCTGGGCTCAGCGAACCCAACCTTGAACTGATCAAACAACGGGCCCCCCTGCTGGTGGCCCAGGCGGCTGAAGACGCGAGGCTCGACTGGCCACGTTTCCTTGAGCAAGGCCAAAACTGGCTCCAACAAATGACCCCGAGCCAACCCCAACCAGCTGGCTGAACCCCAGGCCGCCGATGCGGGAGTTTTGCAAACCCTTGTATCGCGAAACGATCAAACCATCGAACGACCAAACGACCAAACGACCAAACGATCAAAGGAACATCGACCAAACGACCAAACCTTCAAACGCTCAAACGCTCAAACGCTCAAACGATGGACTGATCGGACTGATCGGACTGATCGGACTGATCGGACTGATCGGACTGATCGGCCCATGGCGATTGCAACTCATGATGAAG
>CAMDVN010000120.1 GCA_945877595.1 Cyanobium sp. NIES-981
GGCACCCTTTCTGCCGATGGCGCCCATCTCCACATCGCTGTGGCCGATAGCAAAGGCGACGTAGTCGGCGGTCACCTCTGCCCTGGCTCGCAGGTGCGCACCACCGCCGAGCTGGTGGTTGCTCTGCTGCCGGAGTGGCGGTTCAGTCGAGAGTTGGATACTGGTACTGGTTACGCCGAACTGCGAATCAGTCCTCGGTCTCTGGGCTGAGGGGCGGCAACCGCCGCTCCACCTGCAGCAACACCAGCCAGGCCCAGCTGCTCCAGGCAGAAGGTCTCCGGTACGCGCTTCAGCGGCTGTTGACGCAATAGCCGCCTGATGAATACCAGCCCAGCGGGCAGGACTTGCCGGTTTTCTGAATAGCCTCGCGCTCGTTGCTGGGGCTGCTGAGGCAGTAGTTGCCAGAGGAATAAAACCCCAGCGGGCAGCCAGCACCACTTTTCTCAATCGCGCCGCGGGTGTTGGCGTTTTTGCTCGGCACGCAATAGCTACCGGAGCTGTAATACCCGAGGGGGCAGCCTCCCACTTTTGGGAGGGGGCGTACTGGCTGTTGAGCCCAGGCGGCGCTACTCAGCAGGAAGCTGGCAGCTAGCAACAAAGCCTTGGTCATCGGGTGTGGGCCAATGGGAGCAGCAGCCAGAGCGCGAGCAAGCAAGCCTTGCGGCGGCCCTGGCCTCAGTCCTAACTCAGATGATCAACTGGCCGACTGATCCGAAAGCTTCACTCCATCGTGGGGCCATTAAGGCGCCGCTGGCTACAGACTCGCCTGAGAAGACAGCCCACGTTTCAGTACTCCATGCCCAACAACACCCAGATGGAGAGCTGCCTCTCAGAGGAACGGGGCTCGCTTGTCTTCTGGTCACCTGAGGTCCAGCAGCGCAAGCAGGGGTGCAAGGTCCAGATCATCGATGTCTTCTCCCTGCAGGTGGTCACCGGCTACGTCCGTGACCCCCAGGGACGATTGTTGCTCGAGTCCCAGCCCTCAGTGGCCGCAGGTCGCAGTTGGAGCATGGCCAAAGCGACGCAACTCATGCGCAATGACGCCAGGCCCCATCGCTGGGTCGCCCTGCAGCTCGACAAGCGGGCCTGGGGGCTGTTCTGGGCTGGTGGTGGTTTGCAGCACTGCCGCGATCTTCTGGTCAATCGTGTCAGCACAGACGATGCCAGCTCGGCCCTGGTGCCCGCCACACCAGAGGCATTGCTGCGGCTCGTGCTCGATCTGCAGACGGATGCACAAGGCGTGAGCAGCTCGCTCTCCTTGAACAGCACACCGATTGGCAATGCAGCAAGGTCAATCAAAGACACGGCCAACCCCTGGAAGTTGGTGGCGTGGACCTCCCTGGGCTGGCTTGTCGTGCTGAGCCTGACGGTGACCGGTTTCTTGGTGGTTCTCGAGCGTCAAGACCGCAAGCTGGAGCTGCTGCTACAGCGCACCGATCCAGCTGTTCAACAGCGATGAGCGCCAAGGCGCGACATTGGGTATCACTACTGCTATTGATCCCGCTTTGGCCAGTCGAGGCCCTTAGCAACACCGTGCTCTCGATCGGCGATGGCGACACGATCCGCGTGCGCCAGGAGGGAAGAGCGATCACCGTGAGGCTGGCCTACATCGATGCCCCTGAAATGGCCCAGGCGCCCTATGGCCAACAAGCACGGCAGTCCCTGCAACAACGCCTACCCATCGGCAAGGAGGTAAGCCTCAACGTCAAAACCATCGATCGTTACAGCCGCACCGTCGCTGAAGTGATCAGCGAGATCAACATCAACCTGGCGCTGGTGGAAGACGGCCTGGCCTTTGCCTACCGGCAGTACCTGAGCGGCTGTGATGCCAAGGCCTATCTAGAAGCAGAAGAGCGTGCCAGTCGCGCCCACCTTGGGGTGTGGCAGGTAAAAGGCGGCATCACCCGGCCTTGGGACTTCCGCCGCACTCGCCGCTCAGCGGTTATCCCTGATGGCACCACCCCCGGCGGCCGCCGTTACCGCTGCAGCGAGATCAGTTCCTACGCCCGCGCCCAGGAGCTACTGCGCCAGGGGCACACCTATCTCGATGGCAACAGCGACGGTGAAGCCTGCGAGGCTCTCCGTTGACCGACAGCTTTTGCGATATTCCGGTGCTGCAATTCTTATTTTTGTGGAATCCAGTAGAAGGGAAAGCCTGGCTGCAGATTTAGTGGCTGGACAAAGTATGCAGGGTTGCTATGTTGAAGACTTCACCAAAGAATCAACATGCTGACTGGTCCCGAACTGCTCGCCAAGGTCAAAGAACAAGGCGATGTGAGCAAATCTGATCTAGTGCGCAGCTGCGGTTACGTGAGCAGCAAAAAAGACGGCAGTGAGCGCCTCAATTTCACGGCGTTCTATGAGGCACTGCTTGGTGCCAAGGGCGTGAACCTCGGCGATAGCCCCGGCAACAGACGCGGTAAAGGTGGCCGCAGCCTCAGCTACGTCGCAACAGTTCAGGGCAACGGCAACCTGTTGGTCGGCAAGGCCTACACAGCCGTGCTGGACCTGCAGCCCGGTGATGAATTCGAGATCAAGCTGGGCAAAAAGCAGATCAAGTTGATTCCATTAGGCAGCACAGAAGAAGAGGCGTGATCAGCGACAGGCAGTTGACCATGGGCATCTGTTGCGCGCAGCCTGCTGCCGTCTGTACTTTCCTGCACAGTGACATGCCGATACCAGTGGTTTTGGTGCCGGCATGAGCGCCTGCATTTCCTTGCCCGGCTGCTCCAGAAATGCCCTCGATCTTCCCGGGGCTTTTCTCTTGCTGGGCGTTTGAAAACATGGGTGATACTCCGGGCAGCTATCCCCGGCAAGCTCTATCAGCGCGGGAGCGGGCAAAGCAAGGGGCCGGGCATCCGGCAGGTGCGCCAGTCACCTTTGGTGGTAGAGACCTCGACACCGATCAACGCAGCAGGGTGATTGCTTTCAGCGATCGCTTCTACCCAGGCAATGGCATCAGCGATGGCGTCATCAAGGCTGCTGTACTGCGCGTCGAGCTCCCGATGGGGCTCACAGCCGGAATCGATCAGGCGGTAAAAACGCTCTGAGCCTTGGCTGGTGACAATCTGCACCTGCGTTCTCCTTGGCTCATCACCATGACCAGCCCGCAATCGTCTTGGCTGTGCCGGGGAGTACACCTTGATGTGTCGTTACAGCCATCCCCGATAAGCACTGCGTTGAGCGCGGGCACTGCTGCGCTGGAGGGCTGTTCCGAACTGGGGGCTCACGCCATTACAACGACGCCGTACCCATTGCCCCTGTCGAATCAGACGGCTATCAGCAGTATTGGCCTGCTGCACCGACACCAAGGTTCCATAACCCATCTTCTGGCGAGCACTGGCACGGTTGCGGGCCTGGCTTGCGCTGCTGGCCGTCACCACCGTGGCGGTGCTCCTGCGGCTCCAGAACGCCAGGTAGTAGCGCCAGCTCGCCATGGATTTCAGCTCACCGCCGGCTGTTGCGGCCGCCACTGGTTGTAAACCCAGCGCGGTAAAGCTCACTGGCACTCATCGCCTGGGGGTTGAGCACCTCGCCAAAACCGCTGCCAGCGGCGGGAGTTATTGCCAGTCCAGGTGTCCCTGTGCCCATGGCGCCGCGTTGTTGAAACAAGAACCCGTAGACGGAATGAATGCGCAGCTGATCGAGGTAATCAGCGGTGGTCATGGGCCGGCCGTCATCGCCCAGCAGGGGCTGCCCCTGAGCATCAAGCGGTTCGAGCACGTCACCACCATCTTTGCTGTTGCCCAAGCGGAAGCAATCCCACAGCTGACCCTTGAACACCTGAAAGAAGGTGCCCCGGCTATCGCCGCCGGTGCGCCCTTCTGCCTCTGAGAAGGCCCGCTCCAGCAGCCGCTCCTTGCGCAGCTCCTGCACCCGCTCGTGGGCAGCATCGCGTTCAGCTGAGACAGCAGCCACCCGTTTGGCTGCGGCCTCCTCCATCTGGCGCTCGCGCAGCTCCAGCTGCTGCTCCAGCAGTTGTTTCTGACGTTCGGCCTCCTGCAGGCGGGAGTATTCCTCCGGGTTGATCTCAGAGAAGCGGGTCAGCTGCTGCCGCACACCCCGC
>CAMDVN010000121.1 GCA_945877595.1 Cyanobium sp. NIES-981
GTGCCGAGGCTGCTGCTCGGCGTTGGCGGCAGCGGCATTGGTTCCACGACCACTGCCGCTGGATGGGCCTGACCACGGCCGATTTCGAGCAGACCCTCCACAAAAGGGCCAAACAAAAAGTTGTTGAGGAAGCTGAGCAGCTCGTGGAAGCCCACCACGGCGAGGCCCGTGAGGGTGCCCACCAGGGCGGCCCAGGCGAGCAGGCTCCATTGGAATGCCGGGGCCTGCTCGCCGGGTTCAGGCTTCGGGACGAACGGTTGCAAAGATCTCCTCCAGGATCTCCCCAGCCCCCTGCTCCCGCAACTTGTGGGCCAGGGCGATGCCCAAGGCTTCTGGATCGCGTTGATCGCCCCGCACCGTGTCGCGGATCAGCCGCAGGCCATCCAGGCTGGCCACCATGCCGGTGAGCACGAGCTCGGCATCGTCACCATCTCCGTCAAAGTGCGTGTTGACGCCGATCGGCACCTGGCAGCCCCCTTCGAGCTGTCGTAAAAAGGCGCGCTCGGCCAGGCAGCGGCGCGCTGTGGGGAGGTGTTCCAGCACCTTGATCTGCTCCAACACCCTGGTATCACCCGCGCGGCACTCAATTCCAAGTGCTCCTTGGCCCACAGCATGCAGCGAAATCGACGGATCGATCAGTTCATGGATGCGCTGGCCCAGGCCCAGGCGTCCCAGGCCGGCGGCCGCCAGAATCAGGCAGTCGTAGTCGCCTGAATCGAGCTTCTCGAGCCGGGTGATCACGTTGCCGCGCACATCTTTGAAGGTGAGGTGAGGAAAGTGGTGACGCAGTTGGGCCAAACGGCGCAGCGAACTGGTGCCCACCACCGCCCCCTCGGGCAGGGTTGAGAGGGTTTTATCGCTGTGTTTCTGGTGCACCACCAGCGCATCGGCGGGATCTTCCCGCTCCGTGATGCAGCCCAGGATGAGTCCCTCGGGGAGATTGGTGGGCAGATCCTTGAGGCTGTGGACGGCAATGTCAGCTTGATCCACCAGCATCTGGGCCTCCAGTTCCTTGGTGAACAGGCCCTTGTCACCAATTTTTGCCAGGGCCACATCGAGAATTTTGTCGCCTTGGGTGGCCATCGCCTCGATGCTGATCGTGAGGTCTTGGTGGGCTCGGATCAGTTCATCGCGTACCCAGTGGGTCTGCACCATGGCCAGCTGGCTGCGGCGGGAGGCGATGCGCAGTTGGGAGGCGGCCATCAGAACCCTCAAAAGCAGCGGCAGCTGCCCAATCACAGCCGACAAGACTAGGCACAGGAGGTCACGCCTTTGGCTGGCTCCACCAGGTCTTGATCAGCCGTCGCCTTTGGCCGGAACCTCCAGTTCCAGCCAGCCCACCAGGCAGCGCACCAGCCAGCCCACCAGTTAGCTCACCAGTTAGCCCACCATCCAGCGGCGGGCTGGGCCTGTTCAGGCTTGGCGCTGAGCGCTCAGTCGAATAGATCCAGCGGCAACGGTCCCCAGGTGTCTTCGGCGTCGGGATTGGCCACGCTGTGGCCCGTGATCAGCACACCGTTGCCCAGGCCGGTTTCTGGCCGCAGTTGAAACCGCCCGGTGTTCTGGTTCCCTTTGAGGAAGCTGGACCCCTCGATAGCGCTGGGTAGGGGACTGGCTGGATCCAGTTCAAGAGGCTGCCAGCCAAGGGCCGCTTCGCAGGCGTGCAGGGCCGTCGCGGCTGCCGGGCCACTGGGGGCCATCACCCCGATCGTGAACCAGTCGCAAGCGGCCATTCGGGGTTGCAGGGCTGCGCGCAGCTCTTGACGCTCGCTGGCTGAGAGGGTCGGGGCCGTGCGCAGACCGCGCAGATCATTCAAGGAGAGGGCCATGCGTGGTTCCGCTATCAATTCAGGGAGTATTCCAGACGAAGCGCGATGACGCGGCGTAATTCCAGACGAAGACCACCAGGATTCCGGCGAGTTGTGCCCAGAAGGTGTCGCGGGCCACGAAGCTGTAATAGGCCGACGCCAGCCCAACATTGGCCAAAACCGGTAGCGACGCCACCAGCAGAAACTTCAGCAAGCCCCTCAGGAGAGCTGCTCCTTTTAGACGTTGAAACCGAAATGTGAGCGCGTTGTTGATCAGATAGTTGGAGCTGGCGGCTGCCACCACCGCGATCGGCAGGGCCCTCTCAAACCCCAGGCCCATGGCCATCATTAGGGTCTGGGTGACCACCAGCTGTACGATCACGCCACTGGCCCCCACCAGGCCGAAGCTGATGGCTCGCCGGGGCATCAGCCGAAGGCTGAGGCTGTGCAGGATTGAGATTAGAAAATCCCAGAAGATCGCCAGATCGAGCTTGGAGCTGCCGTAATGGCGCGGCTGGAATTGCAGCGGCACCTCGGCGGTCTGCAGCCGGCCCCGGCTTACGGCCAGGAGCTCATAGAGAAATTTGAAACCGTTGACATCGACGGCGCGGATGAACGGCAGCAGGGTCTCCAGTCGGAGGGCAAAGAAGCCGCTCATGTAATCGCTGAGCTGGCTGTAGCGGGTTGGCAGGCTGAACCTGGCCCAGGCGTTGGCCCAGTTTGAACCGGTTTCGCGACGTCCGCTCAGTCCCAGGATGCTGGCCTCAGGATGAAAGCGGCTGCCGATCACGAGGTCGAGGTCGCTGTTGAGCAGTGTTTCGATGGCCCGCAGCACCGATGCCGGCTCATGCTGGCCATCACTGTCCATGACGATGGCCCAATCGCCGGTGGCATCCAGCAGCCCCTCCTTGATGGCGCTGGCCAACCCCGAACGACCCACCCGGCGGATCAAACGCAGCCGAGGCTCGCCATGGGCCAGTTGTCGCACCAGTTCTGCCGTGCCGTCGGCCGAGTCATCATCGACCACGAGGATTTCCAGCTCGACATGCTGCTGTAGCGGAAGCAGCTGGGCGAGCAGCGGTTCGATGTTGCCCCGCTCGTTGTACGTGGGCAACACGATGGAAACCCGCGGGGGCGTCGAAGCACTCACAATTAAGCCTGCGGGCAGAGGCTTCGATGCTCGCACCCCGCCCGTTTCCGAGCCCTGATCAACGTCCCCTGATCGCTCCCCATCGATGCCGACGCCCTTGGCCTGGGGCGCAGGTCCTAAGGATGTGATGGAGTTTTGCCCGCGCCGCACTTTGCGGATAGCAATTGCCGCAACGAAAAAAGAGACGGGAATTAATATCGAGGTCATCAGAATGAAAAGGGGCACTGTTATAAAGCCCATTAGGTTCCATTCCATCCCCTCAGTTATGAGTAACCACGAAAAAAGGCAAAAAGGGACAAAAGGCAAATGAGCCAGTATATTGACGGATGCAAATTGAGTAAAAGATAATTTAGCCGTGGCCCGGAGGATAAGAAATAGTATTAAGCTCGCTGCGACGTAGGTACCCATGCCAGCCGCAATCCATACGGGAACAAGCTTGATCGGGATTGATGCTATATTGTTATCTGAAGTGATTGATAACTTGTCAAAGAGAAAGGCAAAGTTAATCGCGATCACAACGGGATTGATTAGCGATAGGGACAATGCGTAAAAGCACTGCAAAAATGCATGTAAGCAATATCTGAGCCATTGGGATTTTAAAGGTGTCATTATGTCCTGCTTGCCATGGATTCTTTTGATTGTTCCATGCCCAGAAAACATTGTCAAGGCAGATAAATGGGCCTCATCTTTTGGCTGGAGAGTAGTTTTTAATTGCTTCATGATCTCCCCATGGGTTTCACTGCATTGGATGGCTCAGTTTGTCGAGATTAATTGGTGCAACAAAGGATGACTGTTCCCATGCAAAGCGCTGAACCTTGTCGATTTTCTTCCTTGTCGCAGCATCAACTTCTTCCATACATCCTCGGAGGTAACGCGAAGGCCCGCTTCTTCGTTCTTGAATGAAATGGAATTAACGCCACTATTGCGAAAATCTGATTTGATAATGCCACCATGCTGAAAATGGTATATCGTTTTATCTGTCCGGCAACCCTTGCAATTAACCTGGCGGGATCTCGATTGATAGCAAGCCCGTGTGTGTTCTGCTAGTAACCTCTATTCCCTGGCACTTTGCTTGATTGCACGTTTCCAAGCTGATCCAT
>CAMDVN010000122.1 GCA_945877595.1 Cyanobium sp. NIES-981
GGCCGAGCGGCTGCCTAGTCAGGGTCAGTGAGCCGTGCCGTTGCCGTCGTAGTCGTCGCTGTCGTAGTAGCCGCCTTTGGTGCCAAAAAACAGGGTGGCAAGCACAAATAAGCCGCTACCAAAGATCAGCACGGTGGCGAGGGAGAAACTTCCGCTTTCCATGTGTCAGGTCTCGGTTTCGCCAATTTATCAATTCTGGCAGAACTTCCTGGCGTTGCCAGATCCGGCCTCAACTCGTCGCATCCCTGCCTTCCAGCAATCCAGCGCTAAGTATCTTAGGTAGCAAGCGCTGGCCATCAGCCGCTTCGAGCAGGGCCATGGCCACACCGGCCTTGCCCGTGAGCAGACCGGGCAGGTTGAGCGAACCGGAGTCCACACTAAAGAAGGTGTAGTTGCCACTGGACTGGGCCAGGCTGATGCTGCTCGCTTCAGCGGCCGGCACCGCTTGATTCACCGGCATGTCACCGGTTTCAGCATCGATGCGTAGCAGAGCGGTGAGGCCCAGAACACCGCAGCACAAATGCATTGCGGCATCGGCCCCACTGGTCCTGAGCCGCTCGAGGGCGGCGACAGTGCTGGCGCGGGCGCTCTCCAGTTCGCGGGCGGTCTGCTGATCGGCCAGCCCCGCAGCCCGTAGTACTTGCCGCGATAGCAGGATGCCGGGAGCGCCGTGGCACCAGCTCAGCATGAATTCGTTGGGCTCTCTGCTGCTTCTGAAATCTGGCCAGTTGCCCTTGTCGGCCACGAATACGCCCCGTTCGTAGGCCACGGCCCGGAGCGCGGCCTCCTCAAAGCGCTTATGCCCTGTGGCTTGGGCCAGGCGCGCCAGGGCGGCGGCCATACCGGCGGCTCCGTGGGAGAACCCCGTCAGAGCCGGCCGGTGGTTGGTGGCAGGACCAGCTCCCGATGGCCAGCCGCCACTGTCCAGTTGCAGGGCCAGCAGCCGTTCACCGCAGGCGTTGGCGAGCTCCAGGGTCTGGCTGGTGCCCAGTAGCAACAGGGGGCCGATTAGGCCGGTGACCCCACCGATCACGTCGATGCCTTCATCGGACTGCAGGCGTTCGGGCCGCAGTTGCTGCACCAGTTGGGTTGCGAGCGGGGACGCCTCTCCGATTCCGGACTGCGCGAGCAACAGCAGGGCCAGCAGGATGCCGCCGCTGCCGCTGATGCCGAAAGGCAGATCGCGCATGAAGCGAAACCGCTGGTCGTTGCTGTTGCGCTCTGCCAGTTCGGCTACGCCGGCAAAGCAGCTCCAGGCCCGCTCGCGCCACTGGTTGGCTGCGACGGGATCAGGGCTGGCCAGGGCCAGGCGCGCAAACAGCAGGGCAATGCCGCTGGCACCCGAATACAGAGAGCTGCCGATCAGTCCAAAGTGAAACGATTCGCCGTCAGCCCCCAGATCCATGCCCAGCCATTCGGGCCGCCCTTGACGGTCGCGAATGGATGAGCTCCACAGCTCTTCGCCAAGCCGGAACGCTTCCTGCCGGTACACCTCGGCATCCAGGCTGGCGATCTCTGCTGCCCTGGAGCATTGGGGCTCGGCCGACTCCTCCAGTCCTCCAGCCGCATTGGCTTGTGGGTTGGCCTTGAGATGGCGGGCTGCAATGGCACCGCGGATCAACTGTTCCTGAAAGGTGATCTCGACCCCACTCAGCTTCTGCAGGCGGCGCTGGGCGGCCGACAGGCCACTGGCCCTCATGAATCCAGGGATTGGCGCTAGCCCCTCGGGTAGGGGTAGTTCCTCGCTGTCGATTAGGTGTTCGAAGAAGGGGATGTCGAGCCGCTCCATCTGCAGCAGCTCGGCGTTGAACATGGTCCAGTTGAGCGGCTTCTCGCTGGCCAGCACAAAGCTGCGGCTCAGTTGCTCAAGCTTGAGCCCATGGGCCAAGGCGCTGCGCAACGACGCCGGCTCCAGCATGTGCCGCTGAATCGTGAAATACGTATTCGTCGCCCGCGCCACCAGGCGCCGCGGCTGGCCACTAAAGCGTGACAGCGCCTGCAGCAATGGCGAACGAAGACGAATCGCCTCCTGCAGCTGCTGGGCAAAGCCAACACACAACTGTTCGATGAAATCTGTCAGCCGTTGCGGGCTTCCCAGTTCCACCGGCAGGCTGGTGGGCAGCTCGCAGGGTTGGCGGCTGCGGCCACCCATCATGCCGTCGCTGTTGAGCCCCAGCCAGCCGGGCAGCTCACGCTCAGGGGGTGGTGGCTGAATGCCCAGGGCGCTGATGTCAAGGGCCAGTTTCTTGCCGGCGCCGAACATCAGCCATTGGGGAAGGAGCCCTGAACGCAGCACCGAGCCTTGCATCGACGTCTGCAGGTCCGATAGCAGATCGGGGGAATCACCGTCATCGCTGATCAGATCGCGCAGGTCGGCCTCGAGCAGGGTTTCGGTGTCGATCAATATCAGCTGATCGTCACTGGCGATGAGGTTTTCGTAATGGCAGTCGGTGCAGCCCAAAAGGTGCAGCACCGCCATGGTGCGGCCGGCATTGATGTAAAAGCGCGCTAGTGCGTCGTCGCTGCTGCAGGGGCGATGTTCAACCCATTCCATGAAGCCGTAGACGTTGCAGCTCAGCACCGTCAGACGGCGCAACGGCGGCAGGTTTGAGGCGTCGTTGAGCGTTTCCAGAAAGTCTTGGTAGGTCTGATCGACCTGCATGTCTTTGGGTTTGTAGACGACCTTGATGACGTCACCGGCCACCGCGTCGCCAAAGCTCAAAATCGCCACAGCACGGCCGCCGCGGTGAGGGTCGCTGAGCCCCAGCTTCACCTTGTGCAGCACTGCGTCTGGGGCGATTTCAAAGTGCTGCTGGAGCGCTAGGCGGCTGGTGGCCAGGCGCTGCAGCATCTCTTCACTACCCTCGAGCCAGAGCTCGGTGATGACCGCCAGCAGGCGACTCAGCACCGGAAACTCACCCAGCAGCAGGCCGTAGCCACTGCTCAGCAGCTCGGCCACAAAGGCGTCATAGGCCTCGTGCACCAGCTCGCCGTTGCCATCCCCATGGGCACCCAGATGTGCCAGCAGCATCTGCCCCGGTGTGCGGCGCTGGTTGAACAGCTCCCACAACTCCTGATCGGCGGAGCTGCACAGGCGCTCTAGTAGGGCTTCGCCTAGATCAAGCCAGGCGTCATCGCTCAGCTGTAAGGAGCTGCTTAGGTCAGCGCAACGCAGCTGCAGGGTCTGCAGCGCCCAGCTGGCCGCTGGCCGCCAGGCGTGCACGAACGGTTGCCTGTTGCCGCGCTCATCGAGCTCCGTATCGCCATGCGTGTCCCTTGCTGCCTGCCTCAGCGACTCCAGCAGGGGCCACCAGGTTGGCTCCTGCGGGCAGTCGGCAGGATCGGGGGCCAAGGCCCACGCCGCTGTCGCTGGGGTCAGCCCGTCCCAGGCCAGTCGTTTCTCAAAATTGGCCGGATTGTCGGGGGCGACAACCTGCCGCCAGGTGTGCAGGGCCTCGTCCCGCAGGCTCCCGCACCCAGGGGGCTGGTCCTGGCCGGCAATCCAGCTGAGCCGTTGGTGAAGACTCCAGCCCTCCAGGCGCATCCGTTGCTCTAGAGACGGCTCGACAGAATTGCTCAATATCGGCATGAATTATTTCAGGCCAGTTTATGGCTGCCGTTTGGAGTTGGGCTGGCTATTTGGCTTGCGAAACCAACCAAATTTTTCTGAATCTGAGTCAATGTGTCGGAGGCGTGCTGCGATCTGCAGCTGAGCTGATAGCAGTCTGAGCGAAAAATGGAGACAATGACTTGATGCAAGCGCCTTCCCCTATCACCAATCCCCTGGCGTTGCTGCTTTGTGCTGCCTGCCTTTCATCAGGGGTAACGTCCCGAGCCGAAGCCCAGTTCGTCCAGGGCTACCGCATTAACGGACGACTTGCCCCCCAAGTGCAGCCCAACCCCATAGCCAGCGAGTTGCAGGGACAACTCGCTGGCCTCCCGAGCGACCTCGAAGCCCGGAGCAAGAGCGCAACCCTTCAGCAGTCGATCGAAGCGGCCCTGCTGAACAACCCGGACCTAGCCGTGGCCTATGCCCAGATCCAGGGCAGCGA
>CAMDVN010000123.1 GCA_945877595.1 Cyanobium sp. NIES-981
GATCCGGAGCACTTCCGATGAGCGGCAAGAAATCCAACCTGCCTGACGGCCGGATTCCCGACCGTCTTCCCGACGGCCGTCCAGCCGTGGCCTGGCGTTCGCGCTGGACCGAAGGCGTTCTCCCCCTCTGGCTCGTGGCCCCCGCCGGCGGCATGGCTGTGATCTTCGTGGTGGGTCTGTTCTTCTACGGCGCCTACGTCGGCGTGGGTTCGGCCTGAATCTCGGGCCCACCCTTCCATTTGGCAGAGCCTTCGGGCTCTGCTTTTTTTATGCATCAGTTCTGGATTGATGGATCGCTTCTGGATTAATGCATGGGTTCTGGATTAATGCATAGGTTCTGGATTGATGAATAGGTTCTGGCCTTTGGATCTTTGTTCGTAGGATTGGGGTTGGTGCCACTCTGAGCTGGGAACCGGTGCCCTTGCCCTGGCTGCAACCGATGCCCCTGAGGGTGCCGCCCGTGGTGGGCGCAGGGCTCAACCTCGAGGCGCTACAGGCTGGGCTGCAGCGTTTAGCCGCCGATCCTGATGTCAAAGCGTTGGTGGCGTTTGGTTCGCGCGCTCGCGGCGACGCTCGGCTCGATTCAGACCTCGATCTGGCGGTGATCAGCGTGCTGCCCCAAATCGAGCCCAACCGCAAGCTCGACGCCTGGAGTCGCTACCAACAACAACTTGATGGCGTGGGGGTCGGGGTTGACCTGATCGTGAACGGCTGGGAGGACGCCGCCCGCCTGGCCCAATCCCGCTGGCACGTTATGGGCGATGTGGCCCGCGAAGGGCAGGTCCTCTATGTCGCCGGCTGAAGATGCCCTGCTGCTGCTGGCCTTGGTGCACAGGCATCTAAGGATCTGCTGGCGATGCTGCGGGATGAAGTAGCACGCCTTCAGGTTGGAGGGGCTCAATGCTCCGCTCGGGCGGAGGCTCATGCGCCAAGGGCGTTTGGAGCTGGGGGCCGATCAAGCCAGCGCCCCGCGGCCAGGGCGGTGGCCACGGACGCGGCGCGGGGTTGGTAATCGGGCACAAGGGCGCGCAGGCGGGCTAGGGCCTGGGGGTCGTGGCCTTGGTTGGCGGCGTGGAGCAGGAGCTCAACGGCTGCCAGCAGGGCCTGGGGCTCGGGTGCGGTTTCGCGGGCCTGGCGGATCAGCGGATGGCCGGTGGGTCGGTCATTGGGGCTGACCAGCAGTTCCTCGTAGAGCTTTTCACCGGGGCGCAGGCCGGTGTATTCGATCGCGATGTCCCCGTTGGGGTTGGCGGCATCACGCACCGTGCAGCCAGATAGCTCGATCATCTGGCGGGCCAGGTCGTTGATCGCCACCGGCTCGCCCATCTCCAGCAGAAAGACCTCCCCACCGCAGGCCAGTGCTGAGGCCTGCAGCACCAGCTGCACCGCCTCTGAGATGGTCATGAAGTAGCGGATCACATCGGGGTGGGTCACGGTGACCGGTCCGCCGGTGGCGATCTGCTCGCGAAACAGGGGCACCACCGAGCCCGATGAGCCGAGCACATTGCCAAAGCGCACCATGGCGCAGGTGGTGCCACGCTGGCGCGCCGCAGCCTCTTGTACTAACAGCTCGCACACCCGCTTGCTGGCCCCCATCGCATTGGTGGGCCGCACGGCCTTGTCGGTGGAGATGAGGGTGAAGCGCTCCACCCCGGTGGCGATCGCCGCCTCGAGGGCCGCCTGGGTGCCGAGGATATTGTTGCGAAGGCCAGCGGCCAGGTTGCTCTCGACCAGCGGCACGTGTTTGTAGGCCGCCGCGTGAAACACCACCTGCACGCCCTGGTTGCGGCAGAGGCGCTCGAGGTGGGCCTGGTGGGTCACATCGGCCAACACGGCCGTGAGCTCAATCGGCCGATGCTGCGGGGCGCCAGCGCCTGCTTCAAGGCGATCCCGGCCGGCTTGGGGCTCTGGGCTCGGCTGGGCCCTGAGCTGCATGCGTAGCTCGCGCTCGATAGCGTAGAGGGCGTATTCGGAATGGTCGAGCAGGATCAGGTGGCTGGGGGCCAGGGCCAGCACCTGGCGGGCCAGTTCGCTGCCGATCGAGCCGCCGCCGCCGGTGATCAAGACGGTTTTGCCGCTGACGGCAGCACCCAACAGGGCCGGGTCGGGGCTTGAGGGGTCGCGGCCCAGCAGGTCTTCAATCGCGACGCGACGCAGATCGGCAACACGCACATGGCCCGAGGCGATCTCCTGCAGCGAGGGGATCGTGAGCACCTCAAGGCCCAGGTCGCGCAGCTCATTGACCAGATCAGCGCGGCGGGCCCGGCTCGCCGAAGGAATCGCCAGCAGCACGGCCGAAACCCCATGGCGGCGCACCAGCTGGGGCAGCTGCTCGGGGGCCGAGATCGGCAAACCCTGCAGCCGCCGGCTCCACATCCAGAGGGAGGGGTCGTCATCGACGACCCCCACCAGCTGCCAGCGATCGTCAAACCGCAGGGCATCGATCAGCCGTGAACCCGCTTCCCCAGCGCCATACACCACCGCCGGCCGGCGCATCGGCGGCAGCTCTGGCAGCGAGGAGCTGGCTTTGATCGCCAGGCACTGGCGCAGGGCATCACGCAGCAGCACCCGCGAGGCAATCGCCAGCACCGAAAACAGCAGCCAAAAGATCAGCCAAAACGAGCGCGGTGGAAACGGCAGACCAAACACCCCAAGGGCCAACGCCGTGAGCAGCAGGGCCAGGGCGGTGCGGGGCAGGAGCCCGTAGAGGGAATGGCTGCCTGAGTAGCGGGTGAGCCCCTGGTACCAGCCGCTCACCATCAAGGTGATCAGGGCAATCGGCACCAGCAGGGCCAGCATCGGCAGGCTCTGCAGCAGCCAGGGGTCCCAGGGGTCGTTAAGGCGCAGCAAAAAGGTGACCCAAAAGGCCACCACAATCAGGGCGCCATCCAGCAGCACCAGGGCCAAGCGGCGCGTGAGTGCAAAGCGATCGCTGAGCAGGGCAAACAGCCGGGGTGACGCGGGGGATCCCATGGCACCCATTCTCGAAGCTCAGCTGGCCCACACCAGCGCAAGAGCGCCAGCGGGGCAGGCGCACATCGCAACCAGAGCCACCAGAGCCACCAGAGCCACCAAAAAGATTCCGGCTCAGAGCCCGTAAAACTGCCGGTACCAGGCCACAAAGCGGGCCACACCCTCACGCACGGGGGTGTTGGGCTTGAAGCCGGTCCAGGCCTCCAGGGCTGCGGTGTCGGCCGCGGTGGCGGGCACGTCGCCGGGCTGCATTGGCAGCAGCTCCTTGGTGGCCACCACCCCCAGGGCCGCCTCGATCGCCTCGATGTAGTCCATCAGCGGCGTCGGGTTGGAGTTGCCGATGTTGAACACCCGATGGGGCGCCCAGCTGGTGGCCGGGTCGGGGTGGGCGGCATCGAAGGTCGGGTCGGGGGCTGCCGGCTTGTCGAGTACACGCAACAAACTCTCAACGATGTCGTCGACATAGGTGAAATCGCGCACCATCGCGCCGTTGTTGAACACCTGGATCGGCCGGCCCTCGAGCATCGCCTTGGTGAACAGGAACAGGGCCATGTCGGGCCGGCCCCAGGGGCCATACACCGTGAAAAAGCGCAGGCCCGTGGCCGGCAGCCCATAGAGATGGCTGTAGGTGTGGGCCATCAGCTCGTTGGCCTTCTTGCTGGCCGCATAGAGGCTCACCGGGTGGTCCACGCGGTGGTGCTCAGAAAACGGCAGCTTGGTGTTGCCGCCATAGACCGCGCTGCTGCTGGCATACACCAGGTGTTCGATGCCGTGGTGGCGGCAGCCCTCAAGGATGTGGCCAAAGCCCACCAGGTTGGCCTGGATGTAGGCCGCTGGGTTCTCGATCGAGTAGCGCACCCCCGCCTGGGCAGCCAGATTGACCACCCGCACGGGCCTGTGCTCGGCAAAGGCCGCCTCAACCGCAGCGCGGTCTTCCAGATCGGCCTCGATCAGGTCAAACGGGGTACCGCTACGCGCAGCGGTGGCCTGCAACTGAGCCAGCCGCGCCCGTTTGAGGGCCGGGTCGTAATAGGGGTTCAAAT
>CAMDVN010000124.1 GCA_945877595.1 Cyanobium sp. NIES-981
GCTGGGAGATAGCGGTGGTGAGTTCCTGGGCCTCGCTGCCCAGCTGCCATAGGGAACCAGAGCGCTGCAGGGAGCAGGCAGGGCCTGCAGCTGGAGAAGCCGCTAGCGGTTTGACGGCAGCGGCGGGGATGGGAGTGAGAACAGCCATGAGGATGAGAAAACGATGGGGACGGAAAGAACGGAACGGAGCGCCAGTGGCGCGAACGGCTTGGACTGGGAAATCAGGAGCGGCCGACGCCAGCCGGAACTGCCCAGAGCCCGGCCGATGGGCTGACCTCGGCCACGGAGATCGGCACCGGGGAACGCGACGCCATGCGGCGGGCTTCTCTCATGAGCGAGGCCGTGCCGGCACCACCGGGGAAAGCCACCACCAGCACCGAGGCCTGATAGCCAGGGGAGCTGTGGGCCTCGGCCCGGGCAATGGCCTGCTCGAGTAGCTCTCGATTACGGATTGGCCCAGCGGCCCGGCCGTGGAGCTGCCATTGAGCTGGCATCACCAGAGCTGACCAACCCAGCTGCTGGGCAGCGCGGCCAATGGCGGCATCAGCGCCGCGGGCACCACCGTGGAGGAGCAGATGCACCAGCCGACCGCCGGAGCGAGCAAGCAGCTCAGCGGCAACCCGCTGCTGGGGCCAGGCCAGATCACGGCCGCCTCCAGCCGCGATCACAAGCGAATGGGACGGAGCCACTGCGGGCCCACAAGGAATACAAAGATCCATGAATCAGCTGCCAGAGGTGACAACCAATCGGGGCAACACACCGCAAAAAGAACAGCGGCAGTGCTGGCGAGATCAGGGGATTGGATTGCCGCAGGCGATGGGCTTGAGGCCTTTGGCGCAGCCCTTATTCTAGCAGTACAAGTGCACTTAGGGGCAGCAAAACCACTGCAAGGCAATTGATCTACACAAAGCAAGCCCATGCGCAGCGGCCTCGGCTTACTAAGAACTAAGGCCATCAGATCCGATCAAAATCGACCATTGCCCGCGCAGCCGCGCGAGGAAAGCTGGAGCCTCACACCAGCGACCCACCAGCAACTGGCCGCCAAGCCACCGCAGCCGCGGGAGAGCGGCCATGCCCACCACCCCCACACCGCCGGCCCCGGAGCGGAGGGCGGCGGCGGCTGGCCGATGCACGCCACGGCTTAGCCGTGGCACGCTGAAGGACGGCCGCTGCCGGCCGGAGCCCAGCGGAGCTTGCTGCTCTGCCGCAGGGCTCCGCATCGGCGATGGTTTGCAAGAGATGCAAGAGAAACTCGGGCTGTGGCCCCATCTCATGCCAGATGGTCCTGACTCCAGCGACCACCGACCCATGTCCGCACCTGAGCAACGCAAGGCCTGGAACCCCTTGTTCTCTTGCACTTTCTCTTGCAGACAAGAAAAAAGGGTTCCCGGTATTGCCGAGAACCCTTGCTGTTACTAGTCGGGGCGACAGGATTCGAACCTGCGACCTAGTGCTCCCAAAGCACCCGCGCTACCAAGCTGCGCCACGCCCCGTTCCTTTGTAATAGTAAGGGACTGCAGGCCAGTACTGGATTCATGCTGTGCCAACGGGTTTGGGGCTTGTAGCGGTTAGGCGCAAATGGCAGCATGTTGGAGCTGAGCGTCACTCGCTCGTCACTCGCCTGTCACTCGCCCCGTTGGGCCATGCCCCGTCGATCCGACTCACCAATTTGGGTACAGGGCTTAAGGGCTCAGCTGCGCAGCACCGTTGGACCTGCATACCGGTTGGTTGAGCAACGCGGAAAGGCAAAGCTGGATGTCCGCTATGCCGATGGCAGCAGAGGAACGGCGGTCCTTCCAGTTCAGTGGGTACCTTCACAGGCGCGGCAGATTCAAGAGGTTGTAGAGCGTGTCGCCCAGCAGCTGTCCATGGGCCGCACCCTGCGGCAATCACTTGAACTGATCGAGGGGACCTCCCCCACCGCACCCGCACCTGCCACCGGTTCTGGGGGCCAAGAGTTGCTTGCCGCTTGGGAGTCTTTCGGAAAGCACAAGGTTCATCGAACCGGTCAGATCAAGGCCAGCACCTGGCTTGTCGATTACGGCAAGACGGCCAAGCGATTGCGGGTAGTGGCTGCCAAGGCAGTCGATGCCAAGTCACTGCTGACACTTGCGGGAGAAGCCTGGCCTCCTGGGTCGCGCCGGCGCCAAGTGGTTTTGCAGCACCTCTCAGCAATGTGCCGCTGGGCTGTTGAAGCAGACCTTTTGCCTCCAGACCGTTGGACTCCACCTCCAATTCTGAAAAGCTTTGTCGGCGAAAAAGTTGCCAGCCGGGTGGACGGTGTTCCCCTTAGTGACGAACAAATTCTCAGCTTGATCGGAGGATTGCCGCAAGACTCGGCAGGTCTGAGGTGGCGGTACGCCTTGCAGCTGATGGCTGCTTACGGATTGCGTCCCGTCGAGGTTCTGCACCTGCGGCTTGAGCCGACGGGTTCTCTCTGGTGTGACTACGTAAAACGAAGTGGTGGGGGATCGACCAGGCCGCGTCAGCTGCGGGCCCTGCATCCTGAGTGGGAAGCCGATTGGCAGCTGCGTGAGCGGCTCGAAGCGGGTGAGGGCTTGCCTCCGTTTGGTGGTGGAGTGGCTGATGCCGCCCGTCGCTACCTAAGCCGGCATCAAGGCTGGGTAGAGCTAACAGCGTTAGGAGCCACCTGCTATGGATTCCGACACGGGTATGCCTTACGTGCGCACCAGGCGTATGGGCTGAGTGCGCGAGTGGCTGCAGCTCTGATGGGCCACTCTGTCGAGACCCACTCTCGGCATTACGGCAGGTGGACCGACGAGGCAACAATCGACAGTGCGATGGAAGCAGCCATGCGCTATCGCAAGTTGACGCAATTGGCAGATTCGGGCTAATGTTGAAATAACGGCCCACCCATGGCGCTCCTCAGGCAAACCCTCCCGTTCCGCGAGTTAAAAGGCGGAAAAGAGGGACTGACCCAGTGCCATGGCAATCCCGAATCAGATTCACACAGGCGAGTGGCTTCGAACTAACGAAGCTGTTCATATTCTCCAGATTAGTCGCGACACTCTTCATAGGCGTTGTCGCGACGGCTATTTGCGCGCTGGAGAGCACTTCATTGCGTCAGGCCCACATCGCACCAGTCCACGTTTGTGGTCAATAGCGGCCGTACGGATAGCAATGGCCGGGTGGACAGGAGTGCTTAAGTAATTCCTCAATTGACGCAGCAGCCTTACTGTTTAACAGTAGAAGCATTAAGCCTATTTGGGCCCAAGTGTTTCCATTTTATATGCATACGTTGCTATACTTAGCGTGGAGGTAGACCAATGCAGGCTTTAACTGAAAGGCGAGATCGTGAGCGGTATTTGGCTGTAAATCAGCCGTTATCGCTTCGTGTGTCCAAGCCGATGGCGGCCAATTTGGCAGTTAAGGCAATTCAGCTGGAATCCAGGTCCTCGGAGCTGGCTCGCTTGCTGATCTCAGCAGGTGCCCAGTCACTCGGTTGGGGTGACCTGGACAGTGTTATCTAAGCGCAGGACATAGGGAAGCGAGGCCTGGATTTCCACGGCCGACCTTGCTCCCACCACTCACAAATTCCTACAGGGAGGATTTATGGCTTCAGTGTCACTTTAGCGCACCCGCGGGAGATTCAGCTTGGGCTGGTCTCGTCGCGGGTGACTTGTGCATAGCAATTTTTAGTGTCCGGCAAAGGCATACCCAGGGCCACGGACCTCAAACCCACCTTTGAGGTCTCATGACTGAATCAATCGACAAGGACCAGCATCAACTTCAAGTAGACGAGCCAATGCGGTTCCTGAAGCTCCTCGGCAAAGATCCAGCTGTTACCTGGTTCCGCACGCTCACACCTATCCCACGGAAGCAGGGCAGCCTGCCAAACGTCAGCAGGCGAGGCGCCGACCTGCAGGGGTTAGACGTAGTCGCCCTGGGGGCCGACAACCGAGTGGGTGCAGGGGTTTACTTCATCACCGGGGACGCGGATCAGGCAACCGGCAAGAACAAGACAACCGGCAATCCAACAGGAGCGCTAGC
>CAMDVN010000125.1 GCA_945877595.1 Cyanobium sp. NIES-981
AGGTTGTGCCACTGGACGCGGCCCGTGGGATGGGTCTTCACCTCCGGCGTGCTGCCGCGCTGCAAATCCACCAACAACACCTGGCCGCGCTGGTTGTCGTCACCCTGATCAAAACGATCTGGTTCAGGCGTGCCGGGGTACCAGGCCTGGGCAGACACCTGCTTGAGGTTGTGCCAATCGCCCAAGGCGATGTAGTCGATCTGTTCAGCTGGCAGGGCCGCCAGGTCGATCAGGTTGTTGGCGCCGGCCTGGGCCTCCTCGTCGCCCTCGTAGTCCCGCCCCCCGAAGCCATGCACACCGCCATGGGCGAGCACGATGCGGGGCCGGTCGGTGGGCAGACTGCTCCAATCCAGCCCGCGCAGCCACTGGGTGGGATCACTGCTGTCCTGGTTGCGCAGCAGCGGGCAGGGCAGCACCACGGCTGAATCAAGCACCAGGGGCTGACGCTCAAGCAACAGCTGCAGGTTGGGGGCCGCACGGGGTTGGTGTCGTTGGAAGTCATCGCTGAACCACACCGTGCCCGGAGCGCCGTGGTCATGGTTGCCGGGGATCACCAGCACAGGCACCGCCATCTCACCGATCAGCTCGAGTACCTCAAGCACCGCCGTGGGATCGGGTGTGGGTGAATCAAATAGATCGCCAGCCACCAATACCAGCTGGGCCTCCTGCATTCGCACCACGTCGCGGATGCGGCCAATCGCTGCAATGCGCTCCTGCTGCAGCCGGAAGCGCTTCTGCTCGTCGGCAACCGTGCCGTAGGGCTTGCCGATCTGCCAGTCGGCGGTGTGGATTAATCGCACTGAGTCTGGTTGCTCCTGGAATCCACTGTCCCACCACTACCCGAGTAGAGATGAATCTGTTGTGCGAATAACGGGCTGGCCCACGCTGCATCTCAACAGCGAGCATCCAGCGTCATTGACTCCTATGACAGAGCAGGGGGCGAACCTGGCGAAAGGTAATGGTGAGTGGCTCAAGGCCACTGCCATCATCATCATCAACAACCCAATGGTCCGATCGCTCTCAGACAGAGAACTGCAGCCGAAGTTTTCCTATCCATTGATACGCACGGCTCCCTACCCGGAGCGGCTCATGCACAAGTCTGCCGATCAAGGCCGTTATTCAGTTTTTAAATTGTGATCTCACAAGTTCTATTAGCAACAGGGCTTCTGCAAGATCCCGGCGCCGTGCCCCTGGTGCTGGCGGTGGCAGGCCATCGCGATCCGCGCCCGCAGGATCTGCCACAACTGCGCGATCGATTCAGGGATCTGATCCGTGAGCTGCTGGAAACGCTGCCCCACACCCCACTGATCCTGCTTAATGGGCTGGCAGAGGGAATGGATACGGAAGCGGCTGAGCTGTTTCTCGAGCTGATCACGGAGCAGCACCAGTCACACCTCCAAGCACCACACCATCAGTTAGTGGCGGTCCTGCCCAAGCCCCGCCAGCTCTACATCGAAGAAGACTTTCCCAGCGAGTCCGGCGCCAGAAGCCGACTCGAAAGCCTCCTGCCGCGTTGTGGGGCTGTGCTCGATGGTGATCAATGTCCTGAGCTTGCTCTCCCTGAATTACCAAATGCGCAGGCTCGGGATCTCTGGGATGCGCGTTGTTATGGGCACCAAGGCATCTTTCTGGTGCGGCACGCCTACCTGTTGGTGGCGTTCTCCAACGGCATTGATTCCGGCAAGTTGGGCGGCACGAGCCAGACGGTGGCGATGCAGCGAGGTGAGGTATACCCGCTGTTTCTGCAGGTGGATGAGGTGATTGCCTCCCATGAGCCAGGGGTTGTAGTGGAGATCACTACGCCGCGGCTTTCTGATCCTGAGCTCACATTCCCGGTGGGCCGTGTTCGCTATTGGGGCGAAAACCTTGATGGCGGCAAGATTAATTCCAGTGCCCTGGCGACTCTGGAGCGGTCGAATCTGGCGGCCCTGGTAGCGACCAAGGGCTGCATTCCCTCACTCATCGAGGGGATCAACAGTGAGCTGTCTGCTTGGCCGCCGCAGCCGGTTCATGACTCCGGTGTGCAGTCAAGTCTCTGGCGCTACGCCGATCACCGTGCCGTTAGCGGCAAGAACGGCTACATGCGGCTTTGCCGGGTTGTGATGGTCGCCAGTGTGCTGATCGGGCTCGGCACCTCCCAGCAGGAATGGCAGGCAGCGGGCCTGTTGGTGGTGCTTGCAGCGGTGCTCATCTTTCCCAAGCTTCAGCGCAGCCCCAAGCTGGATTTCATCCAGTGGCGCTGCTTGGCCGAAAGCCTTCTCGTCACTGATTTCTGGAGTGCCATAGGGATCAAGGGCGATACGGCCGACCTGTTCCATAGCCAGACGAGCCAGAACTTCACATGGATTCGCACGGTGCTGCGCGCCAGACGCCTGCAACTGATGGCACTACAGGCAAATCCCGAGAGTGTGCCGCCGTTGCCTGAAGCATTCGAGTGCTGCCGGAGCTGGATAAACCGGCAGCAGCAGTGGCTGGACGGCAAGATCGTTGAACAGCAACGTTGGGATCAGCGCTACGTGCTGGTGGGCTCAGTCACTTTTCTACTAGCCCTGGCTTTCTCGATTGCCTACTGGGGTGGTGGAGCCGGATTCATCCACTTCCTCTGGGCAGAAACACTGATCGGGATTTCAGTGGCGTCCTTCGGCTATCGGGAACTTATGGGCTACAGCGACACGAACGCTCGATATGGCCGCAGTCGCGCCCAGTTCGCGAGAGCCCGTGAGGCACTAAGTCTGGCCAAGCCCGATCCCCATGCCCCCGGCATGCTGCAGCTGCGGCAACGGCTGGTGGTGGAAGCAGTAGGTCGCGAAAAGATCGACGAGCTCAACGACTGGGTTGGTGATCAGCTGCAGAGGGTCTACACCCCCGGGGGGTGACCAAAAGCCAATGCGTCAGCTTTGGAGTAAGGCCAGCAGCCCGACTTCATCGAGCACAGCCACCCCCAGCTGCTCGGCTTTAGTGAGCTTGCTACCAGCTTCCTCGCCCGCTACGACTTAGCTGGTCTTCTTGCTGACCGACCCACTCACCTTGCCGCCAGCTGCCTCGATTAGCGCCTGGGCGTCGCTGCGCTTGAGGCTGGGGAGCGTGCCCGTGAGCACGAAAGTCTTGCCGCTAAATAGGCCGCCGGCTGGGTTTTCGGCAGCGCTGGCTGGGGCCTCCAGATGAAAACCAAGCACCTTTAGATCCTGCAGGAGGCTCTGGTTGGTGGGGTTGCCAAACCATTCAGCTAGCGCTTCCGCGATTTCCTTGCCGATGCCATAGGTGGCCAGCAAGGTTTCTGGATCGTGCAATGCAGCCTGGGATAGCGCTGCAGCGGAGGGGAATGCAGCAGCCAGGGCCTTGGCATTCACGGGGCCGATGTTGCGGATGCCGAGAGCAAACAGCAATCGGTGCCAGGGATGCTGCCGCGAGTGCTCCAGCGCTGCAACTAGCTTTTCGGCTGAGCGTTTACCCATGCCTTCCAGGGATGCCAGCGTTGCCGCATCCAGGCGATAAAGGTCGCTGAGGCTGCTTACCAGCCCGCGCTCAACCAGCAGGGCAATCGTGCGGCTGCCCAGGCCATCCACATCCATCGCTGCTCTGCTCACCCACTGCCGCATGGCGCCCTTGACCTGGGCTGGGCAGGAGTTGTTGATGCAGCGGGTGGCAGCTTCCTCAGGAGCTCGCACCAACTCAGAGCCGCAGGCGGGGCAGTGATCCGGTAGCTGCACAGCTGGCGCACCCGCAGTCCGCAGTTCAGTGACTACACGAACTACCTCGGGGATGATTTCGCCGGCCTTACG
>CAMDVN010000126.1 GCA_945877595.1 Cyanobium sp. NIES-981
GAAACCCCAGAAGCGATGGAGGGGTACTTACTGCGGGCTCAGGGCCAGGACGATGCCAAACGCCGGGCTCAGCGCTGCATCGAGGCGGCGGAGGCAGCAGTGGGCCTTGTTGCTGAAAAGGGATTGTTGAGCTGACAAAACAAAACCCCAAGGTTTACCCCGGGGGTCGTCGTGTCGTCACACGCTGGAGCGTGGAATGGGCTAGCGAAGCTGCTGACGTTGGCACCTGGGGCCATGCATTCCAGGTGTGGGGCGGATGATCCTCCTAAGGGCACCTGTGGCGGTGCGGCTGGAGTGTCGATCAGTCAGGCGCACAAGGTGAGCTGCACTAGGGAGTGCTGCTCTATTGCCCGGCTGAACGACCCGCCTACGGATGGGTGAAGACTGTTGGAGCAGGGGCCTGTAGTCAGCGTGCTTCTCGAACCTGGCGGGGTGGCGTGTCGTCCATGTTGGGCGCCTCCTTGGTTGATGAGCACAGCATCGCTGAGCTAATGGCTGAGCACAATCAGCTTTAAAACGCATTGCTTCTGGTTGCAGACCAGAGCAAGGTGAGATTGCTTTGTGGCCTGCTGCGGCTCAGGCCCTGCACAGTGGTGGCGGCGTCCACTGCGGCTCGCAGGCCTGCCAGCCGGCTCTGCGCTTCTCGGCCCATAGCTTGATCGCCTCATTTCGCATCAGCTCCCTGCGATGTTTCAGCAGCGGTGGCTCCCCGCCGGGCATCACCTCTCCAAAAGTCACCTCCAGCGCCTGGCTCCAGCGGTCGTAGCGGCATGGCTGGAAATGGAGCACCTGACGGCCATCACTCAGCCACCCGTCCCGGGGTGAGAGCGGCGGGCGGCTATGGATCCCCCGCTCAAGCCACCTCAGGCGCCCAGCCACAATTACGGAGCAGGTCGTCGGCCAAGCCGCTGCAGCGGTAGGTGCGGTGCTCACCGTGGTCGATCAGGACCTTATGCAGGCGGCTGCGGCTGGAGCGGAGCACCGCATGATCCAACCAAGGCCAGTCCTCGATCTCCCCCTTGCGAGAGGGCCCTAGGCGGGAGAGGGGGGCTGGCGCCATGGCAACTACTGCATGCGAACGCCTGTGCTGCCAGGGTGGGCGGCTGGGCGCCAGGGGTTCTGCTCTGGTTCTGCTCTAGCCGCCGCCAGTAAGCACTGCATTGAGAAAGGCTGCAGTCACAGCAGTTGCTCTAGCTAAGTCAGCCCATAATCTTGCCGGCTAATTGTGACTTACTTGCAATATGGGTCCTTCTTGAGTGACTGTTATGAGAGGTAATTCGAGCCGCACTGGTGAGCCAGGTACGGGGCCGATGTTTTAGGACAACCACAAAAATCGGCTAATGTGGCTATTGCAGTCCCTAGCCGCCTCCCCTGTGCCAGGAGTGCCCCTCATTGCATATCAGGAGTCCCCAATGGAAGTGAGTGTCACAGAAGCATCGATAGCACTTGGATTTCGGAGCCGCAGCACGATCTACAGGCTGCTCAAGCACGGATCATTGAGTGCTTTTGAGCGCACCAGTCCAACCGGTGCACGCCGCCTTGAACTCGATGGACTAGCGGAGACAGTTAGGCGATTGATTAGGAGGCAGGTAAATAGCGCCATCTCGAAGACCAGTGCGACTCCTGCCCATGACTGGTGGGGTGATGTGGCCCCTATCTGCAACCGCTACCTAGAACTTGATTGCTGGGGCCCACCGCCATGGAGCGCTCTGCAGTGGTCTGTGCTGGTGGGGGTGGCTCAAATGGCTGCTGAGGAGTTGAGCAATGCAGGCTGAAGTTCTTGGCCGCTCCAGGGTCCAGGGGCACCTCCGCCTCCGCCAAGGCATCCGCGCTGCTGATGCCGCCTACAGGGCGGGCCAGGCGTACCTCAGTGATGCCGAATTTGATGGGCTGGTGGCAGAGCTGCAGCAACTCGAACCCACTGCGCCTGAGTTGCTTACACCCGGCGGTGGCAGCAAGCTGCTGAGTCTTGACAAACAGGAATTGAGCGAGTGGCTGGCGGGTCTTGGTGGTGCCGCTGCTGGCCTCTTCTCGGTGACCCCCAAGCTCGACGGCTGCGCCATTGCGCTGGAGTACAGCCTGGGCCAGCTCACGGCAGCGTGGACACGCAGCGGTGCTGATGCCATGCACCTGCTGCCCCTGGTGGGCAACGTGCCGCTCAGGCTCAGCGCGCCGATAAGTGTGCAAATACGTGGTGAGCTTTACGGCCTTGATGGACGCCAGAGCACGCCCGCCGCCGCCCTGCGCCGCAAGGTGCCCAGCGGCAAAGGACTGGTGTTCGCTGCATTTGAGGTGATGCAGAGTGCGGCCAATCACTCCAGCCAACTGCTTGCACTGGAGCGCTGGGGTCTGCTCATCCCCCCATACCTGCTTTGTGGCGCTGCACAGGTGGCACGCCACCACCACTCATGGCTGCAGTGTCGGCTGTGGAGCGAGTTGCCCACCGATGGGTTGGTGGCGCAGCTGGATGACGGCCAGCAGCGCAGAAAGCTCGGTGTCAATAACGTTGCGCCCCGCTACGCCCTGGCCCTGAAGCGTTGAGTTGGCCCCCTTTTCAGGGGTAGGGGCCTAATTCGGGCGATCACGAGAATGCCCTTCCATGAGCCAGATCCCCGCTGGCACAGTGGCTTTGCCCCGATCACCTCTCGAAGTGGGCTGAGGCTGGTGGCATCGTCAACGCTCCAGGTAAGAGGGGCCGGGGATGTGGTGGGGCGTTTCCATTTGTGTGCGTCACAGGCCTCATTCTGGTGCGGGTGGACCTAGCCCCAGCTGAAAGAGGTAATGGCTCAGTGCATCTACCCAGTCACCGCTACTGCTGGGGTTGACCAAGGCGGCCTCGCTCGCTGCCTCAAATCAGCTGGTGACGAAAATGCCCTTCCATGCGCCAGATTCCATGTGGTGCTGGGCTTTTGCCCCGGTGACGTAAGCGGCTGGTGTGAGACTAGTGGGATTCGGACCGCGCCATGCAGAGGCGGCAAGTTGGGGTGGGAGGGCGTCTTCCTTGGTGCGTTGAGGCCCAACGCCGACGATGCCACCTGCTTCGCTCATAATGCTCCTCTGCGAGGGCAAATCACCAGCCTCCTTCTGGAGTGGTGGGCACCATGATTAGGGACTTCGAGTTCGACCAGTCGCAGTTCAAAATCCAGCCCGACGGCACATTACGCATCTCAATCCGAGGCATGGCCTCGATGGCGGGCATTGCGTTCAGTGGACTAAGCGCAGGCTCAGTTCCGCCGTTCACGAGAATGCCCTTCCATGCGCCAGATCCCCTATTGCGCAAGGGTTTGACCCCGTTCACGTCTCGACATGGGGCGAGACCGGCGGGATTCCAGAAGACGCCGCCCCCTTCATCCTTGAGTACTACGGCATCACTGCGTCCAGCCCGTCCAGTACAGCCAGGAAGGTCCTGCTCGCATTCACCCGCGTAGGCATCAACGCTTACTTGCAGGAGAAGCTGGGCATGGCCCAGCAGCAGGCAGGTCAGTTGGTTCGAGGGGATCTGCTCGCCCTTGCTGGTCGCACCCAGCAGGCCTTCTGGGTACTCCGGCCACTCGCGTCTTGTCTGGGGTGCTGTCGCTGGACAGTACGGCGATGGAGCGCTCTGCAGGGGGCCTATTAGGCGCTTGGTGGGTTGGCTTGGGACTTGACCACTGGCTGCAAGTTTCTCAAGGGAACTGTTCTTGCTAAGCCCATGATTCAAAGGCCTCCTTTCGCGCCTTGTCTAGCTCCTCCAGAGTGCGTTCCAGCTCC
>CAMDVN010000127.1 GCA_945877595.1 Cyanobium sp. NIES-981
ACGGCCCGCCCGGCCTGGGCAAGACCACCATGGCCCTGGTGCTGGCGGAGGAGCTGGGGGTGCGCTGCCGCATCACCAGCGCCCCCGCCCTTGAGCGCCCCCGCGACATCGTGGGTCTCCTGGTCAACCTGCAGCCCGGCGAGCTGCTGTTCATCGACGAGATCCACCGGCTCAACCGGGTGGCCGAGGAGATCCTCTATCCGGCGATGGAAGATTTTCGCCTCGATCTCACCGTGGGCAAGGGCACCACGGCCCGCACCCGCAGCCTGGCCTTGGCGCCGTTCACCTTGGTGGGAGCGACCACCAAGGCCGGTGCGCTCAGCTCCCCTCTGCGGGACCGCTTTGGGCTGATTCAACGGCTCGAGTTCTATGGCTTTGATGATCTGCAGGCGATCGTGCAACGGGCGGCGGGTTTGCTGAGACTGGATCTGGAGCCCGCCGCGGCCGCCGAAGTGGCTCGCCGTTGCCGCGGGACGCCTCGGATCGCCAACCGTCTGTTGCGTCGGGTGCGCGATGTGGCTGCGGTCAACGGCCATGGCTGCATCGGTCCTGGCCTGGTGGCCGAGGCCCTGAGCCTGCATCGGGTCGATGGCCGCGGCCTCGATGCCAGTGACCGGCGTCTGCTCACCCTGCTGCTTGAGACCTATGGCGGCGGCCCGGCCGGGCTCGACACCCTGGCCGCGGCCCTCGGCGAGGACGCCACCACCCTCGAGACGGTGGTGGAGCCCTACCTGCTGCAACTGGGCTTTCTGCAGCGCACGCCCCGGGGGCGGGTGGCAACTGAGGCCGCCCGCCTCCACATGGGCTGGGCTGCAGCGGAGGCGGCGTGATCAGTTCCCTGCTGGCCCTGCTGCTGGTGGCCCAGCTGGCCCTGCCCCAGCTCTTTGACCAGGCCCTGGCGGCCAGCCGGGCCGGCAACTTCACCGACGCGTTGCCCCTCTGGAATGCCGTGCTGGAGCTCGCTCCCGACGATGCGGCCGCCTGGAGCAACCGCGGCAATGTGCAGCTCGCCCTCGGGGATCCGGTGGCGGCCATTGCTGATCAGGGCCGCGCCATCGAGCTGGAGCCGCTCAGCCCTGACCCCCATCTCAACCGCGGCACGGCCGAGGAGGCTCTGGCTCGCTGGGCCGACGCCGAGGCCGACTACCGCTGGATCCTGGATGGGGATCCGGCGGCCATGGGCGACACCCGCGCCTCTGCCCTCTACAACCTCGGCAACGTGCAGGGATCCAACGGCGACTGGAGCGCCGCCCGGGCCAGCTTTGAGGAGGCTGCCGACGCCCGGCCCGGCTTTGCCATGGCCCGCTCCAGCGGCGCCCTGGCGGCCTTTCAGCTCGGGGATCTGCCCGCTGCCGAACGGGAGCTGCGCAACCTGATTCGCCGCTATCCGCTGTTTGCCGATGCCCGTGCCGGGCTCACCGCCCTGCTCTGGCGCCAGGGTGCCCGCGGCGAGGCCGAAAGCCACTGGGCCTCGGCATCGGGTCTGGATCCGCGCTACCGCCAGCCCGAATGGTTACGAGAGGTGCGGCGCTGGCCCCCCGTGCCCGTTGAAGCTCTGCAGCAGTTTCTGGCCTTGGACGGCCGGGTTGCCCAGCGATGACCAGCCCTTTCCAAACGATCACCCCAGCTTCTGGAGCGGCCCCCCTCTGGGGCGCCTTGGGTTTGGGGCCAGTGCTGCAGACCTCGCTGGCTGAGCTGATCGGGCTGCGGCGCCATCTGCACCGCCACCCTGAACTCAGCGGCCATGAGCAGCAGACCGCTGCGCTGGTGGCCGGCGAGCTGCGGCGCTGGGGTTGGCAGGTGCGGGAGGGCGTGGGCCGCACCGGAGTGGTGGCTGAGTTGGGTCCGCAGCACCTGGGTGGCGGTGCGGCGGCGCCGGTAGTGGCCCTGCGGGTCGACATGGACGCCCTGCCGGTGGAGGAGCGCACGGGCCTGGCCTATGCCTCCAGCCAGCAGGGCCTCATGCACGCCTGCGGCCACGACATTCACACCACCGTGGGTCTGGGGGTGGCCCAGCTGCTGGGGGATCTGCAGCGTCGCCATCCCGAGCTGATCAGCGCCCGCCTGCGTCTGCTGTTTCAACCGGCCGAGGAGACGGCCCAGGGGGCGGCCTGGATGCGGGCCGATGGTGCCACCCAAGATGTTGAAGCCCTGTTTGGGGTGCATGTTTTCCCCAGCCTGCCCGTGGGCACGATCGGGGTGCGCAGCGGCAGCCTCACCGCTGCTGCCGGTGAGCTTGAGATCGAGGTGTTGGGGGAGAGTGGCCATGGTGCCCGGCCCCACCAGAGCACCGACGCGATCTGGATCGCGGCCCGGGTGGTGAGTGGCCTGCAGGAGGCGATCAGCCGCCGCCTCGATGCCCTTCACCCGGTGGTGGTCAGCTTTGGCCGCATTGAGGGTGGCAAGGCCTACAACGTGATCGCCGATCACGTGCGTCTGCTGGGCACGGTGCGCTGCCTCGACACCAACGTGCACGCCCAGTTGCCTGGCTGGATCGACGACACCGTGCAGGCCCTGTGCCGTGGGCACGGCGGCGAGGCCCGGGTGCACTACCGGCTAATTGCGCCGCCAGTTCACAACGACCCCGGCCTCACCCAGTTGGTGGCGGATGCGGCCCAGGAGGTGCTGGGACCTGGCAAGGTGGAGTGGTTGGAGCAGCCGTCCCTTGGCGCCGAAGACTTTGCCGAGCTCTTGCAGGGCATTCGCGGCACCATGTTCCGCCTGGGGGTGGCGGGGCCTGGGGGCTGCAGCCCCCTGCACAGCAACACCTTTAACCCTGATGAGGGCAGTATCGCCGTGGGGATCCAGGTGTTGAGCCTCAGCCTGCTGCGCTGGATGGCTGCCCGTGCCCTTGTGGAGCCATGAGGGAGCGCGCCTGGTTGCAGGGTTGGCTGGCCGTGGCGGCACCGCTGCTGATCGTTCTGGCTGTGCTGGGCCTGCTGCAGCGGCGCGGCGCCGATCGCCTCCAGGCGGTGCCGGCGCTGTTGATCGGCAGTGGTTTGTTGGCGAGCAGTGTGGTGGGGCGCAGGCGCCACCGGCGCCGTGTTTTGCAGGCCCTGAGGCAGAGCGATGGCTGATCAGCACCTTCCAGTCCAGGAGATCGAGCGCCTCAGCGCGGCGATCGACTCGGGGGATCCCTCCCGGGCGATGCCGGCCCTGGCGGGTCTGCGGGCCGTGGCCGCCGAGCAGGCCATCCCCCTGCTGCTGCTGGGCTTGCAGCAGGAGACGTTCATGATCCGCTCGCTGAGCTGCGCAGGTCTTGGGTACAAACAGAGTGAAGCCGGTTGGGCGGCGCTAGCCCAAGCCCTGCAGCACGATGACGATCCCAACGTGCGCGCCGAAGCGGCCAATGCCCTGGTGAGTTATGGGCCTGAGCGGGCCTGGCCCCTGGTGCGCGAGGCCTTCGAGGCCAACAGCCACTGGCTACTGCGCTGCAGCATCCTCTCGGCCCTGGCCGAGCTGCCAGATCTTCCCCGCGACTGGTTGCTTGAGCTGGCCCTGATGGCCGTGGCCGACCCCGATGGCACCGTGCGGGTGGGTGGGGCCGAGATTCTGGGCCGCCTGGTGCGCGAAGGCAGTCAGCCCAGTTCTGCTCCAGCCATCAGCGCAGAGGCCCGGGCGGCCCTGGGGCAGCTCCAGCACGACAGCGACCACCGGGTGGTGGCGGCGGTGC
>CAMDVN010000128.1 GCA_945877595.1 Cyanobium sp. NIES-981
ACTACCCCCTGCAGCTCACCCCCTTCATCGCCTTTGCCGCAGCCCAGGCCCTGCAGTGGGTGAGCCACAAACACGGACGACTCGGCACCGGGCTGCGGCTGCCGCCCCTGCTGATTGGCGGCGCCCTGATTGGCATCGTGCTGATTGGCGGGCTGGTGATCAGCGCAGCCTGGATCCCCCTGCCACCACTGGGGGAGCTGCCCCTGGGCTGGCTGCTGGCTGCGGCCCTGGCCCTGGGGATCTGCTGGCTGGCCAGCGCCTGGCAACCCACACCACGCCGCCGCCTGATCGCCTGGCTGCTGGGCCCCTATCTGGCCCTGGTGTGCCTGCTGCAGGGCGGCGTGTTCATCGACCACAGCCCAGCGCTGCGCCAACGCCTGGCTGAGCCCGCCGTGGCGGCCCTGCAGGGCCAGGGGCCTGTGCACTTTGTGGCCACCGGCCCCCTCAACGACGAAGCCCAAAAGGAGCTGATCCTGCTGGCGCTGGCGGCGCCCCAGCTCGGCACGCTCCACAGCAGCCTCGAGACCGTGCCGGCCGGGGTGGCAGTGTGGCGGCACGAATCAGGGAGCTGGCAGCTGCAGCGCTCCCCAGGACCTCCCTAGACGCCATGGTTTTGCCCGCCAGCCTGGAGCAGTTCCAACGGCGCAACCGCACCTATTACCAGGACCTGCGTCGCCTGCACCAGCAGCTGGTGGCACCAGGCCTCCGGGTGCTCGAGATCGGCTGCGGCCTCGGCGACCTGCTGGACGCCCTGGCCCCGGCCCACGCCGTGGGCATCGAAGCCGATGGCCCCACCGCCGCCGCCGCCCGGCAGCGGCACCCGCAGCTGCGCATCGTGACGGCCGATGCGGCGGCGATCACGCCGGCCTCCATCGGCGAGCCCACGCCCTTTGACGTGATCCTGCTCACCAACACCCTCAACACCCTGACCGATGTGCAGGGGGTGCTGGAGCGGCTCGAGCCCGTCTGCCACCCCCGCACCCGGCTGGTGATCAGCTTTCTCAACTGGCTTTGGCAACCGCTGCTAAAGGCCGCTGAGGCCCTGGGCCAGCGACAGCCCCAGCCCCCCGAGAGCTGGCTCACCCCCGGCGATGTCACCAACCTGCTCGACCTGGCCGGCTGGGAGGTGCTCAAGGAGGGCCAGCGCTGCCTGCTGCCCCGCCAGATCCCCCTGCTCACCCCCCTGGCCAACCGCTGGCTGAGCCAGCTGCCCCTGCTGGGCCGCGCCGGCCTCAGCCACTGGCTGGTGGCCCGCCCCACCCGCCTCGCCAAACCGGCGCTGCCCAGCGTGAGTGTGGTGATTCCGGCCCGCAACGAGGCCGGCAACATCGCCGCCGCCGTGCAACGCCTGCCCGTGCTGGGCCGCAGCACCGAGGTGATCTTTGTGGAGGGGCACTCCAGCGACGACACCTGGAGCGCCATCGAAACCCTGTGCGCCACCTACCAGGGACCGCTCAGCCTCAAGGCGCTGCGCCAGAGCGGCCGTGGCAAAGCCGATGCGGTGTGGCTGGGCTTTGAGGCCGCCAGCGGCGAGGTGTTGGTGATCCTGGATGCCGACCTCACGGTGCGGCCCGAAGACCTGCCCCGCTTCATCGCCGCCCTGGCCGAAGGCCGTGGCGAATTCGTGAATGGCTGCCGGCTGGTCTACCCGCGCAGCCATGCCGCCATGCCGCCGCTCAACACGGCCGCCAACCGCTTCTTTGCCGGGGTGTTTGGCTGGTTGCTGCGCCAGCGCATCAAAGACACCCTCTGCGGCACCAAAGTGATTTGGAAAGCTGACTACGAGCGCCTCAAGGCCGGCCGGGCCTTCTTCGGCGACTTTGACCCCTTTGGCGACTTCGACCTGCTGTTTGGTGCCAGCAAGCTCAACCTTAAAATTGTGGAGGTTCCCGTGCGGTACCAGGAGCGCAGCTACGGCAGCTCCAACATCGCCCATGTCAAAGAGGGCTTGATCCTGGCCCGCATGTGCCTGGTGGCGGCCACCAAGCTGCGCTTTACCCCTTGAAGGCGATCACCGCCCTGCTGCTGGCCCTGCTGCTCTATGGCCTGCTGGGCCTGGCGGCGGGCTGGGGGGTGGTCTCCCGCGATCTGGCCAACCTGCCGCCCTGGCTCTGGCTGGCCGCCCTAGCGGTGGTGGGGCTGGGGCATGGGTTGCTCTTCTGCCGCTGGCAGCTCTACTTGGCCCAGCTGGGGCATCGCTTGCCGGTGAGCGCAAGCCTGCCGATCTATGGCGCCGGCCTGGGCCTGATCATGGCCCCAGGCCGCAGCGGCGAGGCCCTGCGCGGGCTGTGGTTACAACGTCGCCATGGCATCCCCCTGCGCATCGGGGTGGCCGCCACCGCCGGCGAGCGGCTGGTCGACCTGATCTCCGCCCTGCTGGTGCTGGGCTGGGGCCTGGGGGGCCAGCAGCTCCCCGGCGTAGGGCTCGCCCTGCTGCTGCTGGCCCTGCTGGCCTGGGGCATCAGCCATCCCCAGGCCGTGCAGCGCCTAGAGACCTGGCTGGGGCCACCGGTGCTGCGGGGGCCACGGGCCCTGCAACGCCGCTGGCTCGGCCTGCATCGGGTGCTGTGGGAAGCCATCCAGGCCCTGGAGGGCCTGCGGCGGGTGCTGCGCCCCAAGCCCCTGCTGGCCGGCCTCAGTTTCACGATCAGCGTGTGGCTGCTCGAGAGCTGGCTGGTGCAGCAGCTGCTGGCGGCCCTGGGCGCCCCGGTGAGCCTTGGCGCCGCCGGCGTGATCCGCACCGCTACCAGCCTGGGCGGGGCCCTGTCGCTGCTGCCGGCCGGCCTGGGCAGCAGCGAGCTCACCAGCGTGGGATTTTCCATCCTCTACGGGGCTAGCCAGAGCCAGGCGGTGGCCGCCACCTTCGTGCTGCGCCTTGTGACCCTGGCGCTGCCGGCCTTGCTGGGGGCGGCCTGCCTGCTCCTCCAACCTGATCTGCGGCGCCTCTCACGCTGAAAGGTCACCCATGAAACATCTGCCATGAAGCGACTCACCCTGGACGTCAACCACCTGGACGCCAAGACCCGGCGCCCCAACACCCCGCCCGGCAGCCCACGGCGGTTTTGGATCGCCCTGGGCTTGATCGTGCTGCTGGCCCTGGGGCTGCGCCTGCTGCCCCTCGCCGTGCAGCCGCCCTGGATGGATGAAGTGGCCTCGACCATCTTCAGCCTGGGCAACAGCAGCCGCAGCGTGCCAATCAACCGATTGGTCGACCTCCACAGCTTTCTGCAGCCCCTGCAGGGGAGCGGCCGCCTGGCCCCCGGTGCGGTGATCCAGCACCTGCTCAGCGAAGACAACCACCCACCCCTCTACTTCTTGCTGGCCCATGGCTGGCTGCGGCTGGTCCAGCCCGAGGCGGGCCTGGCCAGCATCGGCTTGAGCCGCCTGCTGCCGGCCCTGCTGGGGGTGGCAGCTGTGCCGCTCAGTGCGGCCGTGGGTGGGGTGGCCCTGCAAAGCCGACGCGGCGCCCTGCTGGCGGCCGCCTGGATGGCGATTTCACCGCTGGCCCTGGCCCAGAGCCTCGAGATCCGCCAATACAGCCTGGCGATCCTGCTCTCCACCGGCTCGTTGCTGTGCTTGGTGAAGGCGTGGCGCCTGCACCAAGCCGGCAAGATCTTGCCGATCGGCTGGT
>CAMDVN010000129.1 GCA_945877595.1 Cyanobium sp. NIES-981
TCGCCCCGGGGCAGCAGCAGGGCGGTGGCACTGCCGCCGCTGATCACGCCGATCACCAGGGCCACGCCCACCACAAAACCACTGGGCAGCTCGGGCGTGCGTCCCACCCCCAGGTTGAGGCTCACCCGGGTGTTGAGGTTCTGGGCCCCCAGGCACAGCAACAGCAGCAGCATGGCCCCTCCCCCCAGGCAGGTGAGCAGCAGGCGCAGGCGCAGCAACATCAGCTCGGGCCCGGTTGATGCAGCAGAGCGTAGAGCTCCCGGCGGGAGATCCCGGTTTCCACGGCTAACTGGCGGGCCGCATCACTACTACTCAGGCCTGAGGCGACCCGCTGCTCCAGCTCGCGCCGGAGGCTGGCGTCATCGGGGCGGCTGATCTCGGCCTCTGGGGCGCCGCCGAGCACCACCGTGCATTCACCGATCGGAGCGGTATGGCGGAAATGCTCGAGGGCGGCGCCCACGGTGGGCCCCACCTGCTGCTCATGGCGTTTGGTCAGTTCCCGGGCCACCTGCAGGGGCCGATCGCCCAGCTCGGCCAGCACATCCTCGAGCAGGTCCACCAGGCGGTGGGGCGCCTCAAACAGCACCAGGGTGCGCTCTTCGCTGGCGAGCTGGCGCAGCCGGGCCCGGCGCTGCTGGCCCTTGGGGGGCAGGAAGCCCTCAAAACAGAAGCGGCCACTGGGCAGGCCGCTGCTCACCAGGGCCGTGGTCACGGCGCAGGGGCCGGGAATGCAGATCACCGTGCGGCCGGCGGCCCGGGCGGCCGCCACCAGGGCCTCGCCCGGATCGGAGATGCCCGGCAGGCCCGCATCGCTGATCACCGCCACCGCTTCACCGGCCTCGAGGGCCTCCAGCAACTTGGGGATGCGGCCGAGTTGGTTGTGCTGGTGGAAGCTCACCAGCTTGCTTTTGATGCCCAGGCCCGCCAGTAACAGGCCGCTGCGCCGGGTGTCCTCGCAGGCGATGCGGCTGGCCCCCTCCAGCACCTTGCGGGCCCGGGGCGACAGGTCGCCGGTGTTGCCGATCGGTGTGCCCACCAGGTAGAGCACGCCTGCGGCCGGTTCCTCGCCCTGGATCACAATGCCCCCTCTGCCCGTTGCCATGATGGCGCCCGTGCCCCCAGCCCCCCGTGCCCCCGTGCCCCAGGCCTGGCTGCCCGAGGGGATTGGCGAGGAGGTGCTGCTGGCCGAGCTGCGGCGCCTCAGCTGGGGAGCGGCCGCCATCCTGCGGGCCTACGGGCGCGGCGAGCAGCCCCCCTACGGCTTTGCGCCGGTGTTGAGCGTGGAGGAGGGCGGCGAGGGGCCGGTGTCGGCGGCCGACCTGGCCGTGAACCAATGGCTGCTCGACGGCCTGGCCCAGGCCTTCCCCTCGGCCCCCTGGACCCTGCTCAGTGAGGAAACGGCCAAGCAGCAGCTCACCGACGGGGTGCCCCTGGAGGCCGAGTGGCTCTGGATCCTCGATCCCCTCGATGGCACCAAGGATTTCCTCCAGGGCACGGGCGAATACGCCGTGCACCTGGCCCTGGTGCACAGCCAGCAGGTGGTGCTGGGGGTGGTGCTGCTGCCCGAACCGGAAGAGCTCTGGTTTGGCCTTCTGGGGGGTGGGGCGCCGCGGGCCTGGCGTGAAAATCGGGGGGGCGAGCGCTTCGCGCCAACCCCCAGCTCCCGCAGCCGGCTCCCGGAGCTGGTGCTGGTGGCCAGCCGCAACCACCGCGACCAACGGCTCGAAGCCCTGGTGGCCGATCTAGCCCTGGGCGCTAGCCGGGCGATCGGCAGCGTCGGCGGCAAGGTGGCGATGATCCTGCGGGGCGAGGCCGATCTCTACCTTTCACTCTCGGGCCGCAGCGCCCCCAAGGATTGGGACATGGCCGCCCCCGAGGCGGTGCTGCGGGCCGCGGGCGGTGCCTTCAGCCACGCCGATGGCCGCCCCCTCACCTACAACACGGGCGACGTACGCCAGGCCGGCTGCCTGATCGCCAGCCACGGCCCGGCCCATGGCGAGCTGTGCCGGATTGCGGCTGAGGCGATGGCCCGGATTGATTCAGGATTTGTGGTGTGATGGCGATCTAGCTCCTCTTTGCTGCCAAACCAGAAAACCAGACTTAAGTTCAGCTTGTTTTTTGGGCTGGGCTATTGATAGGCCGTGACCACCTTCGCAATCCATTGAGTTGGTATCTGTTGGCATTGTTGATCGGATTTCTCCTCTCGATTGGAGTGGGGTATCCCTTCATGAAATTTCAGGTCCAGCGCTTCGCTCAGCTGATTCCTGCTGTCGGATTCTTGGCCTGGTTCTACCGGCGGCAGCCCCCTGCATTCTTTTCTCAGCCCGTCATTGGTGGTTGGTATGGATTGGGTTTGGTGGGGTTTGTATTGTCTGCATTTCTGGCGAGCATTTTCGGGCCTGCTTCTTGGATCTCGATCGGCTTTCTTGGGCTTGCTTTGCTTCAATTTGGCTTGTTGCCGCTTGTTCGGCCCGTCTGGAACGAATGGGGTAGAGATGCGGTGCGTGTGCTGGCTCTTTTTGCGGTGGCGGTACTTGGTATTGATGTGGGCCTGTGGGTGATTGACCATGTGCATAGCATTACTCCTTACGCATGGGTCATCCAGATGTCACCAGCTGGGGTCTTGAGTGAGGCTCCCTATGCTTTTTTGAATGCTCGCTGGGCAAATCAGGCAGCAGTGCTGCTGATTTGGAGTTACATTCCATTGTTGGATCAGCTGCAGTCTGGGCTGATTCGCAGTCGTAGGTCTTTTTGGTGGTTCATATGCGGATTGATCCCGGTTTTGGCGTCGGCGCAAATAGTGTTCTCCGCTGGTCGAGGTGCGCTGGTTTCCTTAGTTGCTGCGGCAGTTGTGATGAGCTTGCTTGGTTTTCGTGAACAGGTGGGGTGTCGCAGGTTGGTGGTGCTCTGTGTTTGCATCCTGCTTGTGTCGCTGCTAATGGCTTTCTCTTTCAACTACCTGCTCACTGGGGGCGAGGCGGTTGTTGATATTGCCCGGAGAAATGCCCAGGAGCTCGTGCCGGCTGCTCCTGATGTTAATAAGCGCACTGTGCTTTGGACGGCGTTTCTGAAGGGTATCTGGTCTGAAGGGCTCCAAGGGGTGGGAATTGGTCAGGTCGCCGAGCGTGCTCCAACCTGTACCCCACACAGTCTTTTGCTTGCGCTCCTCTATTGGACTGGACTTCCTGGCCTGATTGCTGCGGCGTTCTTGGCTACGGCTTTCGTTCCAAGGCGCTGGGCAATGAGTGGTGCGAGTCTGATGGCTGTCCCGCTCTTGGTTGCGTTGCTCTTATATCAGCTTGTCGATGACATTTGGTTGCGCTCGTTTTCTCTTTCTCTTCTGTTTGTGTTGTTGCCTGCTTTGAAATCAAGCGCTCTCTCTGGCGGACAGCTGAACCAGCCGAAGTGGCTGCAACTGTTTGCTTTCCCTGGATCCACGTATCGGTTGATTGCGCTGACGGGAGTTCTGCTGATCAGCCTGTCGACGGTTGTTCCAGGAGGAATTGGGTTTGGTCCTTCGGAGTTGGTGTCGGTGCATGGTCGCGCCTGCATGCTGTTCTTCTGAGGTGCATGACGCCTTGGCAGTGTTGGCTGTCAGACCCA
>CAMDVN010000130.1 GCA_945877595.1 Cyanobium sp. NIES-981
GCCGCAATCAGGGAGCCCGTACGGGGCAAAAGGCCTGAAATCGGCCGCTCTGAGCCGCTGAAACGCTGAAAACGAGACCGAACGGAGTGCGATCAGCTCTCAGGAGGGAAAAGCGCGGCCCCTCAGGCGGTTTTTCTGCAAACTCTTAGAGAGCTTGGTCAGGTCCATCTCCGGAACGTCAATCAGCTCCTCCAGACCAGTGATGAAGCCAGTGGGCTCTGCGGCTGCAGCTTGTTTGTCCAGCTTGGCCAAATCCCGCGTGCGCTGCCGAAGGGTTGAATTGATCCGTTTGCGTTGGTTGCGCAGAACCTCCTTCATGGCGTCGGCTTCGCTGCTTCCCCTTTGCTTCAACAAGGCGGATGCTGCATCCATAGCCGTTTGCGAAGTCTGCTGAAGCAAGGGCAGCAAGGCAGCGACATCGTCTTTTGCTTGCGCCTGAAGCTTTTGGTTATCCGTTGCGGCAACAGTTACACCACTGCTGGCGGCAGCTAAGGCTTGCTGCAGCACTGGCCATATCGCATCACGCTGCTGCTCGCCCATGGGCTTTAGCGCTGAGCTCCTATCGGATCCGGTATGCCATTCAGCCATCACCGTTATCAGCTCGTCATGGAGCCGGGTGGCACCCTGGCCAAATAGGGAGAGCCTGCCGAGCACGATCACTCTTGGCTGAGGATCACGACTGGGCAGAACACAGGCACGGCTGAGTTCGTGGTGCAAGAAGCCCTGACTGAGGAACCGGCTCAGAAGTCGCTGCACCATGCGGTGCTCGAGATGCAGGTGCACAGATTGAGCGCTGAGGCTGCCTGGATCCGTGAAGATGACTGGCCGCACAGGGTTATCGCGTCGCCACTCGTCGAGGTAGGTCTTCTCTGGCTTTACCCCTCGCAGGCTGTCGAGCGTGCTCTCCCAGCTTTTATCTCTGGTCTGGTCCACTAATTCCGTTGGGTTGCGCAGTTGCCAGCAGGGTTCTCCCTTGGCGTCAGTGCTGGCCTCCAGTCCTGAAACGCCGAGTAGTTCCAAGGAACAGTTCAGGGCTTCTCGGAAGGGGTCGTGATCAAACGCAAGCCACTTATGCGATTTGCTCAGCAGTGTGCGGAGTGCATCCTGCTGTAGTTCCAAAGCCTCAACACGCCTGCTGGATTCCAGTTCTTTTCGGGCGCAATCGACCATGGCACCACGGTCGCTGCTGGCCTCATCCATTGTTTCAAGCTGATCGCGCAGTTCATCCAGCTGATCGAGATCGATACCGCTTTCGAGGGCATCGTCGACCTGTCGTTGAACTAGCTGGGACATCGAACCCAGCTCCTTGCGGATCACTTCGGTTTTATTCATTAGCACTTCCATCACCCGATCTTCCGGGCGATCTTCCAGCAGGAAGTATTGGCACCAAACCTGCGGGGCACGCTGGAGTTTTCGGTCAATCCGGCCGTTGCGTTGCTCCAGCTTGCTTGGGTTCCAGGGGATGTCGAAATGGATCAGGTGTTTGCAGTGGTTCTGCAGGTTCACCCCCTCGCGGGCGGCGTCTGTGGCGATAAGGATCCGTAGAGGTTCGGTATCGGGATCGGCATTGAAGCGGGCCTTCAATCGTTCACGGTTTTCCTCACTCATGCCACCGCTGAACGTGGCAATTCGCGCTCGAGCATCGGCTTCTCCCAGCAGCTTGCTGAACTGGCTTTCCAAGTAGATCTTGGTGGCGACGTAGTCGGTAAAGATCAGCAGGCGGGTTGGTTTCCACTGCAAATCAGCGGAGCCAAGACCCGGGCAGAGGTGCTCGCGCATCCAGTCGGCAAGCTTGTCGATGCGTGGATCAGGGCGATAGCGGTTGGCTTCCGCGATCTCGCCCATGGCATTGAGCAGATCCAAATCGCTCTGATCAGCTGTGAGGGTTTGCCGCAACGCAGCGATCGTTTGGGCCTCCTCCAAGCTGAGCACTTCCTCATCAGGCAGTTCTGCAAGGTCGCTGTCTGAATTGACGCCGCTTTGCAGTAGCTCGAGTTGAGAATCCCGCCGTTCGCTCCACTTGCCCTGGATTGAGCGGCGATGGACGGTAAGGGTTCGTGCAAACGCTTCAACAGAGCTGAGTAGCCGTTTCTGCAGGTTTGTGATGACCAGCCGGTCTTCATTGAGCTGGCGCTTCGTTGCTCCTTCTGCCAAGAGGCGTTGCTCGCGCTGTTTGCGGTACTTCTGCAGCAGCTTGGAGAGCACCAGCTCTGGGGTGTCGGGCGGCAGGCTGCCCTTGGGGATCCGAATTGGTTGGACAATCCGTTCTGGAAATTCCTCTCCCAGTCGTCTGAGTTCGTCCTTGAGACGCCGCACCAAAACAGCGTCGAGCTCGCTGGGGTTGAACGGCACACCCCTGGTGAAGCGAGCAGGATCCAGCAGCTCCAGTAATGCAGTGAAGCTGTTGCTGTGTCCGTTGTGGGGCGTGGCACTCAGAAAAATGCGGTGCTCAAAGCGCGGTGCCAGATCACGCAGGCTCCTGGTCAGGCCTGAGTCGATGGCGTAGCGCAGGCTGTTGCTCGACGGTGCGGCGTTATGCGCTTCATCAAGGATCAGCAGGCTTTGCAGGGGTGCCCGATCCTCACCGCGCTGCCCCTGCTCCAGCCAGTCGATCAGGGGGGCTGCGTAGTCACTCTTGCGGATCAGTGCATGGGAGATCAGGAAACGGTTGCCCGTGCTCCAGGGGTTGGTCCCGTATCCACGCTCCTGGCGCACCTTGGCGACATAAGCGCGATCCATCACGGTGAAAGCCAGGCCAAAGCGGTTGGCCATTTCCTCTTGCCACTGCCGCAGCACCGAGGGTGGGCAGCTGATCACCACACGCCTGATGCGTTGGCGCAGCAGCATCTCCCGCAGGATCAGGCCGGCTTCAATGGTCTTGCCCAGGCCCACGTCGTCGGCGATGAACAAACCGACGCGCGGCATCTGCAGGGCCTTGCGCAGTGGTTCGAGCTGATACGCCTTGACGTCGATGCCAGCCCGATACGGGGCTTGGAACAGTTCTGGGTCGGTGGCGGTGACGCAGTTCCAACGCAGGGTGTTGAGGTATGCCGAGAACTGGCGGGGTTGGTCAAAGCCCCTTTGGGCAACAGCCTCCCAGTTGCTTTCGCCAAGGACCTCAAAATCGATTTCGCGCTCCAGGAAGACCGTCAGTCTTTGACCGATGGCCTGGTCCTCCATGCATGCCATTGCCACAACTGTGTCTGCGCCTGGTTCGCTAGGGCGCTGCACGTCCTCCACCAGGTAGCGGCGGGTGCGGCAACGCACCACGGCACCGGGCTTGAGCTTGTGGAGGGGCTTGGAAGGGGTGGAGGTCACTCAGTCGTTATAGAAATCTATTTTTGAGCGTGATGAGAAAACCTCGTGCACTCCTGAGTTTATGGCTGTTGGCTCCATTAAGACAAGCCGATGGGAAATATTGTTCCGTCACCAGGCATGATCATGTCATGGCCATGGCTGACTGACAACTAAATTAGCATTAGGCTGTCAGATTTATGCAGTTCTCGCATGGAATGGAAGCCAGAAGCCCCCCCCGTCGCGG
>CAMDVN010000131.1 GCA_945877595.1 Cyanobium sp. NIES-981
TTCGCGCTTTCCGCGGGCGCCTGGCCTGGGAAGGTGATCTGGAGGCCCAACGCCTGGATGAGGAGCCTGCAGGCAAGCAGCCGTGATCGTTGTTGATTCCTCAGTTTGGATCGATTTTTTCAATGGGGTCAGCACCCCCGAGGTGGATCAGTTGGATGCGCTGCTCGGGGTGACACCACTAGCGATAGGCGACCTCATCCTGGTGGAGGTGATGCAGGGATTCCGCAACGAGCGGGATGTTGCCACCGCCCGGCAGCTGTTCCATTCCCTAGCTCTGCTGCCTCTGTTAGAGGGAAGCAACCCCTGGAAAGCGGCTGACAATTACAGGCAGCTGCGCCGCAAAGGGATCACGGTGCGCAAGACGATCGATGGGATCATCGCCACCGCCTGCATCGAGGCCAACCTGCCACTGCTGTTCAGCGACCGGGACTTCCAGCCCTACGTCGAGCACCTGGGCCTGGTGGCGGCATGAGCTACGGGTCGCGGCACCACCCCGTCTAAGCAGGCAGCTCCTCCAGCACGGAAGCAGAGCGCCTCGCCGGCAGATAAATCCACTCCCCCGCCGGCAGCGGCGTTGAGGGTAAGTAGCCAGGCACCAGCAGTTGCATCCCGGCCGGGATTGGCGTGGTCGAGCGGTAGACAGGCAGCAGCAGGGTGATGCCGGAGGGCAGGGATTCCTCGCTGGGCCAGCTGCTCAGCTCCGGGTTGAACTCGCGCACCAGGGAGAGGCTGAGGTTCTGCTCGCTCGCCACGCTGCTCAAAGTCTCCCCCTCACTGGTGAGGTAGGGCTCGCTCTGCTGCAGCGCTGCGTTGAGGCTGCGCAGCTTGGTCTCGGTGGTGCCATGGCGGCCAGCCAGCACCGCCAACGAATCACCCTCGATTGAGGTGATGCTCTGGGTGCTTTCCAGCTGGGGGTTGCTACGCCGCAAGGTGGCCACGGTGGTGCCGTAGCGCTCGGCGATCAGGTTCAACGTGTCGCCATCACGGAGCACCAGCACGCTGTGGGGCCTGAGCACCAGCTGGATCGCCTCCCCCAGCAGCGGCTGCACCAATAAACCGATGCCACCAGGGCCGTAGTCCGCCCCGAAGTGCTGCACCAGGCAGCCGGCGAACTGGGCCCGACCTCCGGAGGGCAACCCGCCCTGGGGCGACAGCTGAGCAAGATCCCCGAGCCACATCACCCCCTGACAGGGGGCCTGAACCGTGCCCAGCAGCGTTGAGTCCCAGGGCAGCGGTGCTTCGTCGCGGAAGCCGGGGGTGGCCCAGGGCAGTTCGGCCGCAAGCCAGTCAAAGGGGTTGCTGGTGTTCACCGGCAGGAGCGCTGAGCGACAGAGGTAGCCGCGCAGCAGCACATCACCAGGGTCGGTGAGGGCGGTGTCGTTGTAGCCGCCCACGATGCCGGCTTGCTCGAGAAAGCAGTCGATCACGTGGCGGCGAATCGGAACCGGACTGCGGCTCTCGGGCCGGTCCACCTCAAACAGGCAGAGGCGGGCATTTGCGTAGGGCTGCAAGGCCAGCCATAGAGGCAGAGCCCCGGGGAGCGCAGCAGCGGGCAAGGCCACCCGGCTGTCGATTGCCGGGCTGGCCGCTGGCAACCCCACCAGCTGGCCCCACTGCCCTGCAGATCGCACGGGGTTAAGTCCCTGGTTCAGCGGCGAGATGAGCTGCTCCATCCCTTAGCCCCGCACCAGTGATCCCTGGAAGGGGTCGGGGTTGCACTGGCGCCAGTTCTGCAGCCTTGGCAGCAGCAGCGCCAGCTGGCCGATGTGTTGGCTCCTGTGCCGGTTCAGCACCATCGCCGGCGAGGGCCCTGCTGGGTTCCACTCGCTTTCGGTTTCCTCCAGCAGCAGCTCGGTGGCGTACTCGACCACCGCCAACTTGCTCAGCGGCAGCGGGTTGGGAACGACCCCACCGGCCACCCCCTTGCGCCTGCTGCGCACCGGGCTGTTCACCTCCGCTGGCGTCAGTGCGGCCAGCTGCTGATCCAGGTCAGCGATGGCATCGAGATGGCCCTGGGCGGTGCACACCCCCGTGGGGTAGTGGGTCTGCAGCATGGCCATCTCCCGGTTCAGCGCCGAGAGAGAGGCTGCGCTGACAGGAATCGAGAGGGCAATGCGTAGGGCCTCGGCGTCACCGTGGCGCCAGCTGCAGGTGGGCGGGGAGGACTGGGTCATGCCCTCGTTTGCCAGACCAGCCTCGATGCGCTGATTCGTCCCTGGCATATATCCCTTAGATTCATCCCATCCAGTCATCCCCGGAGGGATGGGCCATGCATGCGGTGAGCGTGAGCGGGCTCAAGCACAACCCCGCAGAAGCACTACGTCAAGCAAAGAGCAGTCCGGTGGTGGTGCTCAACCGCGACCATCCCGATGCGGTGCTGATCGGTCTCGAGCAGGGGGGAGTGCTCCAGGCCCCCGGGGTGCGGGCGGCGCTGGCGACGGCCCTGTTCCGCGATGGTGAGCTGTCGCTGGTGCGGGCCGCACGAGTGGCCGAGCTGGATGTGGCCAGCTTCATCTCCCACCTCGGCCGCCTTGGCATCCCAGCGATCCGCCTGACGTCTGCCGAAACCAACGCCGATCTCGACACCCTGGAGCAGTGGCTGCAATTGTCATCACCGATGCCAGTCCGCTGATAGCACTGGCCCGGGTGAACGGGCTGGACTGGCTCCAGCAGCTGTTCACCGAGGTCGTGGTCACCGACGTGGTGCTCTCTGAGGTGCTCACGGGCCGCTACCCGGACACGGAAGCCCCGATCCAGCAGGCCCTCGCAGCGGGCTGGTTGCAGGCTGCTGCCATTGAAACCAGCGAACCGGCGCTGCACGATCTCGATGAGGGAGAAGCCGCCAGCATCCGCCTGGCCCTGAGCAGCAGCGAGCCGGTGCTGCTACTGATTGATGAACGCGCCGGGCGGGCGGTGGCCCAGGAGCTCGGCCTCAGCGTGGCCGGCACCGCCGCCGTGATCGGCCTGGCCCGCCAACGCGGCTTGATCGCTTCTGCCCGAGAAGTGTTCGCGGCCCTGCATGCCAGCGATTTCCGCATCGCTCCGGCGGTGATCCAGGCCGTGCTGGAGCGGTGTGGCGATTGAGCTGGAGCATGGCTGGAAGGCGATGCCCCCGCCATGACGCACCTCTGGCGGGGTCATGCCCCTAGTGCCTGCTCCTCGTTATCCACCGACACCCCCGCGAGCAGATCGTCGTCCTCCGCCGCCATGGCCTCGGTGTAGAGCACGGGCTCTTGAGCGGCCTTCTGGCCCTGTGGGCTGAGGCCATCGAGGAACAGCCCGACGAACTGGATGTTCTCCTCGTCACCAATCAGGTGATCCATCACCTTGCTCCAGGTTCACTGGAACTCAGCCTGCCTCGCCAGCCAGCCCCAAGTGCTGGCGCAACTCGGCCCCATCGATCACCCCCCGCTCATGCAGCACCAGCCACTCCTGCACCGAGGGCTGGGGTTTGCGCGGTGGCTGCTGCGGCACCAGTGGGGAGATCTCCACGCTGCAGGCCGGCGTGTCGGAG
>CAMDVN010000132.1 GCA_945877595.1 Cyanobium sp. NIES-981
AATCAAACCCAGCAGGGCTTGCGTCGCATTGGCTAACCGCAATCCAGCCTTCAGAAGTATTGAAACGGTAGGCCCATGCGATGATTACAGAGACTTTTAGCTCTCGTTATGAGCGCTTCACCATCTGATGCTTTGGGCTACGTCGCTGCGGTGCTGACGACGTCTAGCTTCTTCCCTCAGGCCCTGAAGACCCTGCGCACCCGCGACACCTCTGGCATCTCGCTGGGGATGTATTTGATGTTCACTTCAGGCATTGTTGTCTGGGCGATTTTTGGATTGGTCACGGGCAATGGACCTGTCCTGATTTCCAACATCATTACTGCCTTGCCTGCGGGGTTAATTCTGCAACGCAAAATTGTGAACCTCAGGCGCTAAGGAAAACCTTGGCTGATCACCCATGAGCCCTCAACCCTCCAGAGCCCTTGCGGGGCCCTTCCTCGGCGTTCTGGCCAGCCTCCAATTGATCGATCCCACCGTGGCCAACACAGCCCTGATGAAGGCCGCTCAAAGCCTTGAGATGCAGGGAGCCACGTTGACCCTGGCAGCCAGCATCTCGACCCTGGCTCAGGCGGCCACCTCAGTAATCATCAAGCAGCTATTGCGTCAAGAGCCGATGAAGCGTGTTCTGGAGACCTCCCGCCTTGAGCAACTCGGCCGCTTTCTGCTGCGTGGTCTGCGCATCGGCGCCAGCACGGTGTCGATCGTGGAACTGCTGCGCAGCGACTGGACCGGTGGCGTCACGGCAGGGGTGGCCTGGTTGATGTTTTTGCAGGTGGAGCGGCGGCTGCCTCCCAGCCCTGTCGACCCACCGTCACAACCAGGTGACCGGTCTTGACCCAAATCGTGCAGCCCGCCTCACTCCAAGGCCGATGCACACTGCCCGGCGGATTGCGTAGCCAGGTGCCGGCCGGATAGCTGCCGTGTTCATCTTGGAAAACGCCATCAAGCACCAGAATCTCCTCGCCACCCGGATGGCCATGAGGCTGAAACACTGTTCGCGGCGCCCAACGCACGAGGGCCACATGTTCAGAGCCAGAGGCATGCAAAGGCATCACCTCAAGCCCCCGTACCAGGCCTGGAACCCAGCCTCCGTTGTTGGTATCGATCACCAGCTGCTGCTGATCAGCCGGCTGCATCTGCTGCAGCTTGACCAGGATCGTGCAACCCTGGTCGCTGAAGGGCGCATGGCTGCTGCCAGCCGGATTGCGTAGATAAAAACCCGCGGGATAGTTACCTTCTTCATCGGAGAAAGTGCCCTCCAAGACCAGGATCTCCTCACCGCCGTTATGAACATGCCGCTCAAACCGGCTGCCGGGGGCGTAGCGCACGACCGACGTCGCCCGGGCCACTTCGCCGCCACTGCGATCGAGCATGCGCCGCATCACCCCGGCCATTGGTGATGGCGACCAGGGCAGGCTGGTGGTATCCAGAACAGCGCGCTGGCTTAGATCGGCATGGAGCTCCATGACGCCGATTCTGATCGCCGCGGGGTACCAGCGGCCGGCGGGATCCACTACCGACCCACTACCGACGTGCATGGGATGCTCAGGCCGCCTCCGGCGCCCAGCCCTTCTGACGCACCAGGGCATCGGTCCACCCTAGGCACCGGCTCGTGAGGTGCTCACCGTGGGCGATCAGCCCCTGGAACCATGCCGGTGGTGAACTATCCAGTTCCTGCCATTCATCAGGGCGTCGTAGCTGGGGAGCAGGCGACCTCATTTGCGCTTGCTGAACCAACGGGCCAAAGCCGAGACGTCGTCATTGCCATGGCCCGCGGCCAGCAGCTCGTCTTCCAGGGAGGCCACCAGCTCGCTCACGGGCAGCTCCAACCCGGCAGCAGCAGCCGTCTCCAGCGCAATGGCCAGATCCTTGCGGTGCAGCGACAGCCGGAAGCCCAAGGGGAAGTGGCCATTGAGCATGTTGGCGGCGCGGTTCTCCAACGCCCAGGAACCCGCTGCCCCGGCGGCCAGCGCGTCGCACACCTGCTCCATCGGCAGACCCAAGCGCTGGCCCAAGGCCATCGCTTCGGCCACGGCGGCGTAACTACCGGCCACCAGCACCTGGTTCACCGCTTTGGCCTGCTGGCCCGCTCCCACCGGCCCTAGATGGCTAACGCGACCGCCCACAACGTCCAGAATTGGACGCACCCGTTCCAGATCGGCCGCCGCACCGCCAACCAGCACCGACAGGCTGCCGGCCCGGGCCCCTTCGGTGCCCCCGGTCACCGGGGCATCCAGGTAGGCCACCCCCAGCTTCGCAAGCCGCACCGCCAGCGATTGGCTGGTGGCAGGAGCAATCGTGGAGAAGTCGATCACCAAGCTGCCGGGACTTAACCCCGCGCTGGCTGGATCCCGGTGTGGATCGGTCTGGGGGGCAAACAGCACCGCCTCAACTGCCGAATCGTCGCTCACGCAAACGCAGAGCAGCTCGGCCGCCGCCGCGGCTGCCGCTGGACTGGTCGCCAGCCGGGCTCCTTGTGCCACAAGGGGCTGTTCGGGGCCTGCGGTCCGGTTGTGAACGGTGAGCGGAAAGCCAGCTGCCAAAAGATTGGAGGCCATCGGCGCCCCAAGGGCACCGAGACCAATCCAGCCCAGGGGCGGCCTGTCAGATCTGGTCATACCCATCCACAAAGTTGGAAGCGTTTAGACAAGCGACTCAGTCACCCAGCGGGAGTGGGACACAGCAGACGGCACTTCATGCCATTTCACAGGCATCCACTTTGCTGGCGAAAGGCAGGCTGCACCAGATCAGCCACGATCTCGACCGACTCCAGCTCGGCCACATCCCAAGCCAGCACCTGCAGCATTGACCTCGCCAATCAGCTCGATCACCTTCCGCCGGTGCAAGGCGTGGATCAGCCTTCCGCGGTCACCGGGCTGTAGCCGCAGGCATCTCCGACGGAGTCGGCCTGCCACTTGTATCGCAGCGCCCACAAGGCCGCCATCTCCGCCATGGCCTGTTCATTGCACTGCAGCTCCTTTCACTCCTGCGGAGAAGAACTTCTGGGGTTCCCTGGATCATCACAGCCGTCGGCTAGTCGACCTGGCATTAGCGACGGATTGATCTTGTCCTAAAGCTCCCGCATCACCAAATAACCTTGCTTAGTCAATTTAACTTCAAAGACATAACAAGCAAATAGGTTTTTAGATCAACCCCTAGGGAACCTCTGGGCAACGAGACCTCAAAGAGGGTCCAAGCTTGCGATTTGCTCGGAATGAACAATTTCTGGGGGATCTGAGGATTGACAGGCCTGATTTCACCTTCACGGCAACTAAAATTAGTTTATTTGGGGGAATTCTTGCCCGCAATGGGCACACCAATCCTCCGATCACGAACTGCATAGCAACCTGCGACGTGCCATAAATAGGTTCGAGAGGGCGGCCAGCACATTCACTTTGCAGCGGTTCTTGAGCATTCCCCGCAGTCGTGTCTTCTGAAAGCCGAACTGCTGTT
>CAMDVN010000133.1 GCA_945877595.1 Cyanobium sp. NIES-981
GGCGGAATCTCGATGGTGTGAAACATGTGATTCTTTGGGAACCGTTGTGCTGCAAGGGTTCCCAAAGTTTCCAGGTTGTTTCCGGCCCACCTGAACGGCCAAAGCGACTGCACTGGAAGGATTTCCAATGTTTCGGAAGTTCCCAGTCCCTTTTGTGAGCTGGGCGGATGAGGACACCAGCACCGCTGAGGGAGGAGCCGCCGCAAAGAATCGGAAGTTTCCAGATTGTTTCCAGCCCCCATGAAGCGCGAGAACGTATGCACCGGAGGGGGTTCTAAAGATTCCACCATTTCCACCCCTACAGATCGAACATGCGTCTCAGCCACTCCGTACCGGCATCGCTGAGGCCGTAGCGCAGGTAGTAGCTCTGACGGCCGGTGCTAATGCGGGTGGTTGTCACCAGGCCGTCGAGCTTGCCGAGGAACCTGCCAAGGGTCTTGTAACTGCTCAGGGCGTCGCCCTCCAGGTCTCTCATCAGCCGGGCCTCAGCCGGCGCCAGGTCAATCGCCTGCAGCAGCTCCAGCAGGCCCACCCCAGGTAGCCCGGCGGTGTGGAGGGCCTGCAGATAGCGCAGGGCCTCCTGCTGTTTTTCACTCGCCTTATGAACCCGCTGGCCGGCGCGATCGAGATCGCTCTCCTGCTCCTGCTGTTCCTGCAGAGCGTCATAGGTGCCGAGCCTTGAGAAGGCTCCGCTGCTGCCATCGAGCGCCACCACCAGATCAGCCGGCGGGCCAGAGCGGGCCTCGCGCACCAGGCGGCGCTGAGGGGAATCCTTGATTAGGCGGTTGCCCTTGGCCAGGTAGTGCAGGGTGAGGATCGTGTTGGCCGCACCGGCGATGGCGTTGTGGCCCGAGAGGGCCTCGGTGCCGGTGGTGTCGTTGGCCTTGTTGCAGTGGTGGATGAGCAGCAGGGTGCCGCCGGCGTCGATGACCTGGTGCTTGAGGTCGTAGATCAGCGAGCCCATCTCCGGGTCGTTCTCGCCAAAGCAGCAGCTGCGGGTGATCGAGCGCAACGAGTCGAGGATCACAACCGCGCCAGGGTGTTCGGCCAGGCAGGCCAGCAGGGCGTCGAGGTTGGCCTCGGTGACGCGGAACCTGCGTGACCAGAGCAGCAAGGGGTGATCCCAGATCCCCAGCTGCTGCAGCATCTGGGCTGTATCTCCATCGCCCTGGTCATCGGTCACAAGGATCACCGGCCTTGGCAACTCCGGCGCCCCAAAACCAAGAAAGTCCTCAGCGCAGAGCAGGCAGCGGGCGAGGGCGTGCACCAGCCTGGTCTTGCCCACCTTGGCCCGACCGCCCACGATCGTCAGGTCCTGCTTTGGGATGCAGAGCGGGATTTCCCACTGCACCGCCGGTGGCGGCATGGCAGAGCGTTCGTCTTCTGTAAGGGCGCGGAAGCGGTTGCCGTTGCGCATGTCGAGGGCCTCGAGAGTGAGCTGGCTGATTTCCTGCAGCCGCAGGGCGGTCTTGAGTTGCAGGGCGGCATGGGCCTCGCGCACGCGGGCGTAACGCCAAAGGGTGTTGCGCTCCCAGGCCACCAAGGAGCGGATGCAGTGCTCCAGCGCCTGAAGCCGCCGTGGGATCGGCAGGTGCACCTTTCCCCAGCGCACCCGGGTATCGGGCCGAGGCGAGAAGCGCTGCTGGCCGGCGGCCTGGCCAGACACCGTGGCGCCCTGGCTACTGCTGTTGCCAGTGCTGCTGCGGCCGCCGGGATGACGCCCGCTGGCGTCGCCCTGGTTTCGGCTGCTACCAGGAGCCTGCACTCCGGGTGGCCTGGGGGTGTGGGCAGGCTCCAGCGGCAGCCAGCCGTGTTGGCGGGCGTGGAACCAGAAGGTGGCGGCGCTGATCTGCTCACCGCCGGAGCTGGCCACCTGGCGGATGTCCCAACCGCAGCTGGCCGATGGGCTATGGGCCTCCATCAGGGCGATCGCCAGCTCACGGTCGTGGCCCACCTGCTCGCAGGCCTGGATCAGACCCCAGAGGATGTTGCGGTAATCGGCGTAGGTGTTGCTACCCGCCACGCGGCGGGGGATGGCAGCAAGGGCGGTGCGGATTTGCTCCAGCGGCCGGGACAGCCCGAAGTCCTCGTCGTCGAGGTCAGCCAGGGGAATGCCGGTGGCTTTGCCCTCACTGGACTGCTCCAATGGGATGCTCTGCTGCGGCAGCGGGTCTGCCGCTGGTTCGGCGAACTCATCAGGGAGCAGCGCCAGTGCGATGTCCTCTGCCGAGTAGCGCTGGCCGCTGACGTGCACCAGCTCCACTGGCACAACTTGTTGGCCACCGGCATCGATGTACCAGCAGCCGGGCAGACGCATCACCCGTGAGGCGTCCTTGCAGTGGGGGTCGCCGCCGGCGTAGGCAATCAATTCGGCTTGCAACGGCTCCCATTCTTGAGTCGAGATGGGTTGCTGAAGCACCCAGTAGCAATGGGCCGACTTGCCGCCGCTGAGCACGATCAGCGATGGTTCCGGCAGCCCCAGTTCCGTCCAGGCCGTCAGCTGCCAGGCGATGGGCCGGTCGTCCCACTCCACGAACAACGCCCGGCAGGCCGTGATCTCGCTCTTACGGTCACCACCGTCGTTGATCACCAGGTAGACGCCGCGCCCTTCCCGCTGCCATTGCTCGGCAACGGCCAGATCAAACGCTCCCTTGCGGGCGCCGATCTCACCCTTGGCAGGGTTGGCACGGTGGGGAAAGGCGCGCAACCGAGCCTTGGCAGGGCTCTTTCCAAGCAGGGAAAGGAATTGCTGAGCGGCGCCACGGTCGATGCAGGCCTGCGCCGGAGGAGCAGCCGGTTCAGCGCTGGCCATCGAGCCCCTGGCGCTTACGGGGCTTCCTGGTGAGCTGGTCGTGCTCCATCGCCTCGGCCACGATCAGCCGAATCACCGAGGAGCGCGACAGCAGCCCACCGCGGGTGCGACGGTCCAGCCAGGCCTGCTGCTCAAGCGTGAATTGCACGGAGAGCGGAGTCATCATCGGAGCCATGGTCTTCCTCGAAGGGTCGAGGAATCCTATCCGCAGAAGCCTTGCCTCGCTAATCCGAATCAAATAAGGCTGCACCAAATTAGATAAGGCTGTCCAAGCGGTCCGGCCACGCTGCCGGATGGGTGTTCGGGTGCCGTGGCAATGGCCTGCGTCACCTGCTCTGCCAACGCTGAGCCGCTGCTGCGCCGCCGAAATCAAACTTGCCCTGCTGGCCTTGCTGGCACGCGAGGCCTTCCTGGCTAGGCGCAGCTGGCAGGACATCTGGTGGGGGCGCCTGCACCTCGATTTGGCCAGCGGCTGGCAGCTGGCGATTGAAATTGAGCGTGACCAGCTCGGTTCCTTGCTGTGGGCACTTTCTCCCGATGGCCGTGATTGGGTTTACGGCTGTCAGCGGGACGACTGGGCCCTTGGGCCAGACAGCCGCATTGTCGAGCCGCTGGGGCTGCTGACAGCAGCACAACGC
>CAMDVN010000134.1 GCA_945877595.1 Cyanobium sp. NIES-981
GCAGCCCAACGAGCAGACCCGCTACCAGCTGGTGCGCCTCGAACAGCTGATCCACCAGTGGGCACCGGGCCACAGCAGCATCAGCTGAGATTCCTCAGGGATTGCACCACGGGCAGTCACCTGGATCAGCGGCAGAGAGTCCATCACGGCGGGGGCGCTCCACCTGATGGCCGCAGGCAACGCAGCCCCAGATCTCTGCAACGGTTAGTTCTGTGGCAGTGCCGCACGTGCCACAGGGGAGGCCAGGCCTCATGTCCAGCACTCCCCATCCCGAAGCCGTGCAGCTGGGGCAGGGGGTGCCAAGACGCCGCGCCAACGCCACACCCACGCACCGAATCGAGCGCATGCGGGTGGGATTGCGATGGGCACGCATGTCGGTTTCCAGCCAAACCTGACCGCGAGAGTCGGCGCGGCGACAGACCTCAAGGGCCTCGATGAGAGCCGCGGTGCTGCTGAGGTCCTTCTGCCAATCCCAGCGGCCAGGGGAGGCATTGGCAGGCCGAGCGATCACGGCGTGGGATGGGAAGCCCACCTGCTTCAACCAGATCGTCGGATCCTCATCGGGCTCCAACAGCTTCTGGGCATAGTTGGTGCGCCAATCGAGGCGCTGCTCCAGCACCTGCAGGCCCCGATCCAGGTCGACAAACAGGAGTACCTCCTGACCCACCGCCAGCATCGGCACCGCGGGATGGGGGCCAAAGCTGGCTTCGCTGGCCAGGCCAAGCCGCAAACCGCTCTGCTCGAGACCCATCAACGCCTTGCGCCGGCAGGTGCTGAGGGCATCCTCCAACCGTTCCACCTCACCGCTGAAGGTGCCCAGCAGGTCGGTGTTGCAGGGGCTCACCGTCAAGCTGGCGCCAAGGCCAAGGGAAAAAGGCAGGGCCAGGGCGCGCTCCTTGCCATGCCGCGTGGTGAGACAGATCTCTCGACCCGCATAGGCGGAAGCGAGGGGCACGGAGTCAGGCTGGCTGCTCAGCCGAGAGACCCTCGCCCTCGCCAGGCTCTCTGGGAATCACAAGCCGCAGCAGGATCGGGGCCAGGAAGGTGGTGCCGATCACCATCAACAAAATTGCTGCTTCCAGCGCCGGCGTGAGAATGCCGGCCTGGCTGCCGAGCCCCAGGAAAATCAGGCCCACTTCGCCACGGGGCATCATTCCCAGCCCCACCACCAGGCGGTTAGTGGGTTCCTTACTGAAGTAGCTCCAGCCGGCAGCCACCTTGCCAGCCATGGCCACCACCAGCAGGAAAGCGGCCACGATTAGGCCCTCCCGATTGGCGGGATCGAAAGGGTTGAGCACCGAGAGATCCAGGCCAGTGCCGATCAGCACAAAAAATACGGTGGCAAACAGGGCCACCAAGGGCTTCACCGCCGCGTCGATGTCGTGGGTGTGCTTGGAGGCGCTGAGGATCAAGCCAGCGGCGAAGGCACCCAGCGCCGCCTCTAACCCAATCGCTTGAGCGGCAAAGCAACAAACGGTGAGCACCAGAAAGCTGGCCACGGCCACATCGCCGGGGGCCTTGAGCTGATCCACCACCCAGTCGAAGGCGGGCGCAGCCTTACGGCTCAGCACCAAAGCCACCGCCACAAACGCCACCGCCGCCAGACACAGCTTCAGCACCGGGCCAACACTGAAGGCGCCACCACCAACGATCGCCACCACCACCGCCAGGATCACGATGCCGATGATGTCGTCGAGCACGGCAGCACCGATCACAATCTGGCCCTCGCGGCGCTTCAGCCACTTCAGCTCACCGAACACGCTGGCGGTGATGCCGATTGAGGTGGCCGTCATGGCGGCACCGGCAAACACGGCTGGAATCAGCGGCACATGAAAGAGGAAGTAGAGCCCGGCGGTGCCGAGGGCAAAGGGCAACACCACACCCGCCACAGCCACCGTGCTTGCCTGAACTCCCACGGCCACCAGCTCATCGAGCTCGCTCTCGAGGCCCGTGAGAAACAGCAGGGCAAACAGCCCCAGCTGGGAAACTGCCTGCAGGTTGGGGAAGGTTTCGCTGTAAACCTCCCGCGCCGCCTCGGGGCTGATCTGGGCAAGGGAGGCCAGCAGACTGGAAACTCCAGCACTGAGCTGGGCCTGGGTTTCTGGCGGCACGATCAGATGCAGGCCCGAGACGCCGATCAACACCCCAGCCACCAGCTCCCCAAGGATCGTGGGCAGCTGCAGCCGCACCATCACTTCGGCGATGGCCCGGGCGGCGATGAAGATCACCACAAAGCGACCCACCTGAATCAGGGTTTCCGCCACCTCAAGCTGGTGGGAACTGAACTCAAGCAACACCTGAGGAATAGGCAACATCGGTAATGGTCGGGGATGCAGATTTATAGGGACGGTGACCCTGCGTTTGGGGTGGCAAAGCGATTGAGACCCGGGATCTTCTTAGCGATCAGAAGGGGCATCGATCAGGCCCCGATCCCTGAGTTCCTGCTGAAAGGCCCTCCCGAGCCGGGCCTCGGGGGAATGGCGCAGCACCTGGGCCAACACCAGCCAGGTGCGCAAACCGCACCAGGCCAACACCAGCAGGATCAGCACGGTCATCGAGACCACCGAATAGCCAAGGGAGCATGGATCGACCTATCTCTTATTGGGGCGCAGAGGTGGTTTATCTGCAGTGATCAGCGCCGCTTCTCACCCGCATTGCCACAAGCAATATCCGGAGCACGCTGCTACTACCCAACCGGCATTGGGCCCTACCTAAGGTTCCGTGCCAACCAATACATCCATATAATGACATCCGCTCCGTCGCCGCCCCAGCGCCCGGCCCTGCGGCTGCTGAACACATCAGCACCAACAACATCAAAGGCGATCTCTTCGGCGGTGTCACAGCTGCGGTGATCGCCCTGCCCATGGCCCTCGCCTTCGGTGTGGCCTCCGGTGCAGGTGCAGCCGCCGGCCTCTGGGGCGCTGTGCTGGTGGGCCTGTTTGCTGCCCTGTTCGGCGGTACGCCCTCCCTGATCTCCGAGCCCACGGGGCCGATGACGGTCGTAATGACCGCCGTAATCGCGAGTTTGACCGCTGCCGATCCGGAAAACGGCCTAGCCATGGCCTTCACCGTGGTGATTCTGGCCGGCGTGTTCTAGATCGTCTTCGGCTTCCTGAAGCTGGGGCGTTATGTCACCCAGATGCCCTACACGGTGATCTCGGGCTTCATGAGCGGCATCGGGCTCATTTTGATCATCCTGCAGCTTGGTCCTTTCCTCGGCCAGGCCATCCCCAAGGGCGGCGTGATGGGCACCATCAGCGCCCTGCCCCAGCTGCTTCAGAACGCCCGCCAGCCGGAAGTGGTTCTGGCTCTGATCACCCTGGCCATCCTCTGGTTCACGCCGGCGGCGATCAAAAAAATCGCCCCACCCCAGCTGATTGCCCTCATCGCAGGCACGGTGCTCTCTCTCACCCTGCTCAGCGGTGGCGCTGGTGGCG
>CAMDVN010000135.1 GCA_945877595.1 Cyanobium sp. NIES-981
GCTGGAGGGGCTGCTGGCCCTCGAGAGTGACCAACTCAGTAATGCGGCCCTGTTCGACTTGCTGGACGCATGAGCGTTACAGCCGATTTGCCCGATCTGAATGTGTGGCTGGCGCTCTTATGCCCTGACCACAGCCACCACCGCCAGGCTGTCCACTACTGGGAGCATCAAGCCGCAGGTCAGGTGTTGTTCTGCACGGTGACTGCCCTGGGGCTCGTGCGGCTCGTGTGCCAGCCGAAGCTGATGGGCGCAGCTGTGAAGACCTTGGCAGAAGCCTCCTCCCTCCTGGATGCGTTCTGCCAGCAGCCGGGCGTGAGTCTGGCTTCAGAGGAGCGTGCCGGCTGGGAGGTGTTTCACCAGCTGCTGCGGAGCGGTGAGCTGCCGCCCCGCCTGTGCACCGATGCCTACCTGGCGGCGCTGGCGATCACCCATGGCTGGCGCTTGGTGAGTTTTGATCGCGATTTCGAACGGTTTGAAGGGCTTGAGAGGTTGATGCTGCGATGAGCATGGTCACCTTTGCTGACCCTCTGCTTGTTTTGAACCCTGACATCAGCAACGTCATCTGCCCCAATGTCAGGCCTGCTCTATCCCTTGCGGCTGCTCCCCCGTGGCACCAACCTGGCGATCTATGAGCGCTGCAGCGATGCCTGGGAGGAAGAGTTGCTCGGTGATCTGATGCATTGGCCAGCCGCCAGCACTGCGCCCGCCGTGCTGGAGATTCTCGATGCGCACGGTTGGGGCTTGGTGGGCTGACAGCAAGCCGCCAACCCGAATCGGATTGCCCCATCCAGCCAAGCTTCAATCAAGGATGCGCTGGCCATTGGACGGTAAGGACGTCTTGCTCCATCACACCTGATGCCCCGCCCCCTCCCCGTACCGTTTTTAGTACCAAGCTGATCGCCGGAAAGGGTGCGTGAAATGGATGTAGACACGGGTCAGAACACCCCTGTTCCAGGTGGCGTCCTGGAGGGCAATGTGCTCACTTCGGCAGAGCTCAAGCGGCGTGGCATCGCCGCCATCGAGCAGGCTCTTGAGCATGGTCCTGTGCATTTGATCAAGCGCAACCAAGCTGCCGGTGTTGTGTTGAGTGAGCAGCACTACCGCCAGCTGAAGCTTCAGGCCTCACGGGCACCCGCTGCCGAGCCAGCCACCTTGCCCTGGCTACTCAACTTGCCGCCGGGTCCAAACCAACGCAGCAAGGCCGCCATCGATGCTGAGTTGGCGACTGAACGCGACTGGTGATCGCCTTTCTCGATGCCAGCGCTCTGATTTATCTGGTGGATGGCGACACGGTTTGGAGCGGCGCTGTTCAGTAAGTGCTTCAAGGGCTTGCGGCAGACGATCCATCCCTGGCGATTGCTATCAGTCGGCTGAGCGTTCTGGAATGCCGGGTTGGGCCGTTGCGCCGAGGAAATCAGGCTTGCCTGGAGCGGTTCGATGCCGTTTTTGCCCAACCAGACCTGATTTGGGTCGAACTCACGGCTCCTGTTGTTGAGCAGGCCACCCTCGTGAGAGCCCTGCACGGACTGCGCACACCCGATGCCCTGCAGGCAGCTTGCTGCCTGCAGCTTGGACCGGAAGCCGTGATGGTCAGCGGTGATGCCGACTTTCGCCGAATCCCTACCCTGCAGCTGCGGCTGATCAGCTGATCTCAAGCCACCAACCCCATCCAATTGCCCCATCCAGCCAGGTTTCACCCAAGCTTCCCCCCCCCTCCCCCCTCTTGCAAGCACAGGCGGCTAACCGGTCTGGAGATCTCGGCTTTCCCATCCCTCGGCAGATTGGGATAGGAATGGGATCGGATTTCTGCAGCTGCTGGCGGCGTTGCGGTCCCAGTGCTGGCCTAGGGCAACTGGTGACCGATTGGACCGCCAATGATCCGTGTTGGTGGATTTTGCCGATGCTCTACTGCGCTGCAGCAAGCCCCTAAAAGAACTAAGCTTCAGCTTGAAGCTGGTTTTGTGCTCCCTTGGCCCACAAGCTCAATGCCTCCATGGGAGCTGCGCTGCTGGGCACCGATCCACGGCACCTCAACCAGGAATACAGGCGCGTGTTGGCACCGGTGGCGGGGATTTCAGCCAAAGGCCAGCGGCAGCTTGGATTTCGCGAACTGCTCTATTTCCAGGTGATCGAAAGCCTTGGCGAACAGGGCATGCAGCTGTCTCCGGCCCAAAAACAAGAGGTCTATGCGGTAATTGCCCTTAGGCCTGGTCGGTATACCAGCAGCTGGCGGCGGCGTCCGGGTCACTTGGAGCGCCATGGGGAGGTGCCCATGAGCTTCGATTTCACGACGGTCGGACGCGACCTGCGTTACCGGTACCGGCTGGTTCAGCGCCCAGATCAAGTGGTGGAGAGCAATCCGGCGATTTGTTCGGGTCAGCCGGTGTTTCGAGGCACGCGCATCCTGGCGGCGGTGGTCGTGGAGCAGTTTCGTTTGGGCGTCCCCCGAGCCACCTTGGAGCTCGACTTTCCTCAGCTGAGCCGACAAGCCCTCGATTACGCCGAAATTCAGGCGCGTTTGCCCAAGCCCCCTGGTCGGCCGCGGACAAAGCTGCAGCTGCAACGGGGCTGAGGCACTTCAGTTTGCAGCTGCTGATCGATGAAAATCTCAGTCCTCGTTTGGCTCTTTGGGCCTGCCAGCTGGGCTATCCCGCAGAAGCCGCGGTGCATGTAGGCCTTGCCGGAGCTTCAGACGACTGCGTATTTTCCCAGGCCTTCAATCGTGATCAGGTGGTGGTGACTGTGAATGTGGGTGACTTCATGACGCTCGCAGCAGGCATCGACCTGCATCCTGGTGTGATTGCCCTGAGGGAAGCTGAGCTGAGGACCGAGCAGCAGTGGCAACGACTGAAGGAAGCACTGGCTTATGCCGAGCAACATTGTGGAGGGGACCTGCTTAACCATGTCCTTGAGGTGCAAGCAGAAGGCCTCTGGATTCTCCACACCATCCCTGCAGAGGAACAGGGTTGCTGATGGCTCCTTGACGCCTGCAAATCCCTAAACCACATCAGGTGGTTCCACCTACAAAAGCATGCAGTTAGGTGATGCAAACTCACTGCAGCTCTGGCTCAGGGCAAAGAGATACAAGTTGATTCTCGTTCCATTGTGCAGGATGATCCAGTGCAGGCGCCAGCTGGGTTGGCCCATGCCAAGAAGTCAATGCACTCCTATGACGATTTCACTGGCATCTCAGAGACTCCAGAGGGATTCCGATGGTTCAAGTCACCGCTTGGCTGCCGGATGCGCTTGGGGCTGAGCTCGATGCGGCGGCTGCCCAGCTCAGTCGCTGCCGGGCCGACATCATCCGCCAAGCGATCGAGTACTACCTCGACGACAT
>CAMDVN010000136.1 GCA_945877595.1 Cyanobium sp. NIES-981
CCCGCGCCCAGCGCTACTGCCGCCGGCCACTTCATCGTCTCCAGCCGCCATTACCGCCAGCAGCAACTGCTGGTGCAATCCAATACCGCCGCCTTCCTCTACAACCCGGCAGAGGATGGCTGGGTGCAGGTGCCCTCCCCAGCTCTTGCGGGCACCTTTGGTGCTGGCGCCTGTGGCACCGCCGCCGCCTTCTCCACCGGGGCCACCGCTGCTGCCTCCAACCTCACCGCCAGCGCCGGCACCACCACCAGCCTGACCACGAACCAGACCCTGCAGCGGGACCTGCGCGGTTACGGCGTGTGGATCGTGGGCGGCAGCAACGCCGGCCGGCTCAAGACCATCGCCGCCAACACGCTCGGCGCCAATGCGGTGCTCACGTTTACCGAGGCGGAGGCGACGGCCTTTGATGCCACGACCCAGTACCGCCTGCTCACCCCCACCTTCTTTGTGCTGGGGGCCGGCACCCTCGCTGCCGGCTCGTTCCGGCGCTACGACTTCGCGACCAACAGCTGGATCACCCTGGCCCACACGGGCCTGCCAGCCACGATCGGCACCGATGGCCGGCTGATGGCCACCCCCGCCTGGATCGACAGCGGCTTCCGCTCCTTTGCCTCCGGCACCGCCACCGGCGGCAGCAGCACCACCCTCACCAACACGGCCAAGGGCTGGGCCACGAATCAGTGGGCCAACAGCCAGCTGCGCATCACCGCCGGCACCGGCGCCGGTCAGATCCGCACCGTGGCCAGCAACACCGCCACGACCCTGACGCTGAGCAGCGCCTGGAGCACCGCTCCCGATGCCACCAGCCAGTACAGCCTCGAGGGCAACGACGATTTTCTGTACTTCATCGGCAACAACGCCATCACGCTGTACCGCTACAGCATTAGCGCCAACAGCTGGTCCACCCTCTCGCCTGCCACCGCCCGCGCTGCAGCGCCGGGGGCGGGACTATCGGGCCACTGGATCCACTCGGTGAGTGCCAGTGACTGGAACAACGAGGCCGCGATCCGCAATGGCCGCTACCTCTATTCGTTCCGCGGCGGCGGCTCAGCGGTGCTGGACCGCTATGACCTTGCCGCAGGCAGCTGGGAGAACTCTTTCGCGTACGCCCCAGCGACGGAGACCTTCTCGGCAGGAACAAAGTTCGCCTACAACGGCGACTTTCTCTATCTGCAGAAGGACGCCACCAGCCGCTGGTTCCGCTACGACTTCGCCCAGTCCGCCATGGATGGTTGGACCACCATGCTCTACCCCCAGGGTGCGGCGGTGGTGGGCGATACGGCCTTTGATGTGTCCTTCCGCGAGGGGAATACCGAGATTGTTTACATCTACATGCTGCTCAATACCTCGGCGGTGAGCCTGCGGCAAATGGTCATCTGAGGCCCCCATCGGGAACAGTCGGGCAAGGACTGATCCCTGGCAATAGCTGGTGACCTTCCCGGCTGTAAGGCCAGGCCTGCACTGCTTCTGCCATGGGTTCCTGGAAAACCTCCGGTTCGATCCGCGGTCCTGAGGGGCCCGCCGGTCCGCAGGGCTCGCCCGGTGGGCAGGGCGTCCAGGGCCCGGCTGGACCCCAGGGACCGCAGGGACCATCGGGTTTGCAGGGGCCGGCCGGTCCGAGCGGCCCAACCGGTACGGCGGGTCCGACCGGTCCGCAAGGCATCCAGGGTCCGGCCGGCATCGGCATCAACTTCAAGGGGCAGGTGGCTACGTTGGCGGCCCTACCTGCGGGCGCCGCCCAAGGTGATGCCTACCTGGTGCAAGCCGACGACTCCCTGCGGGTGTGGGACAGCGGCAGCAACAGCTGGGTGAATGGCGGCTCGATCCAGGGCCCGCAAGGTCCAGCCGGTGTGGCCGGCCCGACCGGTGCGGCGGGGGCTCAGGGACCGGCTGGCCCCCAGGGACCCCAGGGCATCCAGGGGCCGGCCGGCACCGATGGCCTGATCGGTCCCCGCGGCACGGGCTGGTTCACCGGCAGCGGTGCACCGCCATCAACCATTCCTGGTGCGGTGGATGGCGACCTCTACCTCGACCTGCTCAGCGGCACGGTCTATCAGCTCGGGCCCATGCGTGTTGCTCACCTACCGGCGATTGGCAGTTCCTTCCAGGGCGGCCACTACGCCGGCCTGATCAGTCACACCGCCAACGGAGTGGCCAGCCATGCCCTGATCATTGCGCCCAAGGCCTTTGGCTCGGCGCTCAACCTGGCCTGGAAGACAGCCAACACGACAAGCAGCGGCACGACGAGTGTCTACGACGGGTTTGCGAACAGCGAGGCGATGAACAACGCCAGCCATCCGGCGGCGCAGTTCTGCTGCTCGCTCACCATCGGCGGCTACGACGACTGGTACCTGCCCGCTGCCCAGGAATGGGACATCTTGCACCGGGCCTTTAAGGCGGAGGCGACACCCAACGGCAGCTATTCGGGGGCGGGCTTTGGCGCCAACCCCTATGCGGTGCCGGTGGGCGGCAACTACAGCGACAGCAATCCGGCCCTCACTGGCGTGCTGGCGTTCCGCGCCGGTGGGGCGGAAACGCTCCGGTATTTCGATGAGGTCTATAGCGACGATCCGTTCTTCCATTGGACCTCCACCCAGGCCGCCGCTGGCACCGCCTATCAGCGCACCACCTACTTGGGCACCCAGTTCGCCGACAGCAAGACCATCGCCACCGCCACCCAGGTGCGAGCGATCCGCCGCATCCCGGTGTTGCCGTAAGGCGCGGGGAGGCAACCCATGGCCAACTGGCTGCCGCGCACCCAGGTCCCCGGTCAGCGGCTGATCGTGAGCGCCACCACCACGCCCCTGCTTCCAGGCGCCAGCGCCCTGCTGGACCTACCTGGCCTGGGGCGCCTCGGCCATTTCCTGGCCATCAGCACCGATGCACCGGCCTGGGTGAGCTTCTACAGCTCAGCTAGCGCCAGGGAAGCCGATGGCAGCCGCCCGATCACCCAGGACCCGGTCCCGGGAAGCGGGGTGCTGCTCGATCTGGTCACAACCGCGTCTGCGCTGACGGTCACTGCCCCACCGGGCGGCACCTACTTCTCTGCCGACGGAGCCTCGGCCCCCGGTAGCCCCCCACTGCTGCGGGCGTTGGTGCGTAACACCGGCACCGTCCAGGCCGCCATCGCCCTCACTGTCTCCGCCGTGGTGCTGGCGCCATGAGCCGGACCCTGATCGACATCAGCCGCCAGGGCACCGACACCACCTGGCCCTCGGTGGCGGTGGAGGTGACTGGCTATCTGCAGAACTGGCTCACCGCCGC
>CAMDVN010000137.1 GCA_945877595.1 Cyanobium sp. NIES-981
GAGCAAGAGCGCCAGGTGCTGCACCTGCGATTTGGCCTCGACGGCCAAGACCGTCACACCCTGGCCGATATCGGTCGCCAGCTCGATGTGTCCCGCGAGCGAGTGCGCCAAGTGGAGCTCAAGGCCCTGCGCAAACTGCGCAACCTCACCCGCCGCACCCCCAGCGGGCTGTAGGCCTGCCGATGGCGCTTCAGCCCAGCCTCAAGCCTCAGCCCAGCCTCAGTCTTCAGCCCAGATGTAACGGGTGAGTTCTTCGGGTTTGGGCTCCGGCGCCGCCAGAGCAAATTCAACGCAATCGGCCACGTGGGCATCGATCTCCTTCTCGATGCCCTTGAGATCCTCGGCGCTGGCCAGGTTGTGCTCTATCAGATGGGCGGCCAGACCCTTGATTGGGTCGCGCTTGGCCCAGAAGTCTTTCTCGGCCTCGGCGCGCAGCTCATCGGGATCAGCCAGGGAGTGACCCCTGAAGCGGTAGGTCAGGCACTCGAGCACGGTGGGGCCATCACCGGCCCGGGCCCGTTCAATCGCGCGCTGGGCCGCAGCCCGCACCGCCAGCACATCCATGCCGTCGACCTCTTCGCCGACCATGCCGAAGGCAGCGGCCTTGCGCCAGATCTCGGGGTCACTGGTGGCACGGTTGTGGTCCATCCCAATGGCCCACTTGTTGTTCTCAACAACAAACAAAATCGGCAACTTCCAGAGTGCCGCCATGTTGAGGCACTCATAGAACTGGCCAATGTTGCAGGTGCCATCGCCAAAAAACGCTGCGGTCACCGAATCGCTACTGGCATCGCCGAGGGCCTCGCGCTTGTAGCGGCTGGTGAAGGCGGCCCCGAGGGCCACCGGGATTCCCTCGCCGATGAAGGCATAACCCCCCAGCAAGTGGTGCTCCTTGGAGAACAGGTGCATGGAACCACCACGACCCTTGCTGCAGCCGGTTTCCTTGCCAAATAGCTCGCTCATCACCTCGCGGGCCGGCACACCGCAGCTGAGGGCGTGCACGTGGTCGCGGTAGGTGCTGCAAAACCAATCGTGCTGAAGCCGCATCGCCTTGATGACGCCCGTGCTCACGGCCTCCTGGCCGTTGTAGAGGTGCACGAAGCCAAACATCTTGCCCCGGTAATACATCTCGGCGCACTTGTCTTCGAAGCGCCTGCCCAGGTTCATGTCACGGTAGAGCATCAAGCCCTCCTCGCGAGTCACCACAGCGGGAGTCGCGGGGTAGAGGTTGTCGAGCCGCTCAGCGTGGGGGCCCGCCACATGGGTGGACTCTGCGGAGCAGGAGGGAGCTCCAGAGGCGGCCGCAAGATCTCGACTCATATCTGCCCTTGTGATGCCAGCAACTGTACGAGGTCTGTCTGCGTGTGCTGAGGCAATCAAAGCCAAAACCCTTGACACTGCTTACACTCAGCCATCAGCTACAGGCGTGGATTGGAACTGCCGATCGATCACTTCAGGTTGCTCGGCGTCAGCCCGACCACCGATGCCCAAACGGCACTGCGCACCCTCCAGCAGCGCCTGGATCGCGTTCCAAGCGATGGGTACAGCCTCGAGGCCCTCGACGCCCGGGCCGAACTGCTACGCGCCAGCGCCGACCTCCTCAGCGACACCGAACGCCGCAGCCGTTACGAGGCTGATCTCACCGCCCTCACCAGCGGCGGAATGGCCGTCATCCCCGCCCTCGACGTCCCCAACAGCCTCGAGGTGGGGGGCCTATTGCTGCTGCTGGAGGCGGGACAACCCCTCGAGAGCTTCGAGCTCGCCAACCGTGCCCTTCAGCCGCCCCAGGCTCCGGGATTGGGCAGTAGCCGCGAGGCGGATCTCACCCTGGTGGCCGCCCAGGCCTGCCTGGCGGGGGCCCAAGACTTGCACCAACAGCGTCGCTACGAAGTGGCCGCCCAGCTGATCGGCCAGGGCCAACAGCTGCTGCAACGCATGGGCCAACTGCCACGCCAGAGGCAACAACTGGCCGAAGCTCTCGAAGCCCTGGCTCCCTACCGGGTGCTGGATCTGCTGAGCCGCCCCCTCACCGCCAGCACCGAACGCAGCGAGGGACTCACGATGCTGGCCGATCTGGTGGTGCGTCGCGGTGGGCTCGAAGGCACCGCTGACCCAAATTTCAGCCCCGAAGAATTCCAGGCGTTCTTCAAGCAAATTCGCGCCTATTTGACCGTGCAGGAGCAGGTGGATCTGTTTGGCACCTGGGCTGCCAATTCAGCCGCTGCCGATTTTCTGACCACCACAGCCCTCACGGCCTCAGGGTTTGCCCAACGCAAGCCCGAGCGCATTGCAGCGGCCCTGCAACGGCTTCAGGCCAGCGGCCAGGGGGGTATTGACCCCATGCTTGGTTGCCTGCACCTGCTCCTGGGTCAGGTTGAACAGGGCCTGGCTTGTTTTGAGCAGGGCGCCAGCCCAGAGCTGAAAACCTGGGCCCAGCAGCAAGGCGACGATGGCCTGACCCAGCTCTGCGCCTACTGCCGCGATTGGCTCTGCCGTGATGTGCTGCCCGGCTACCGGGATTTAGAAGCCGACGCCGATCTCGATGCCTACTTCGCCGACCGCGACGTGCAGGCCTACATCGAACGCCACGACCCAAGGCCAACCAGCCCAACCAGCAGCCCAACCATCAGCCCAAACGACAACCCAAAAGGCAGCCCAAAAAGCAGCCCAGACGAAGAAACCCAAACAGCAGCAGCCACAAGCCCACAATCAAGTGCCAAAACGCCAACGAATCCATTTGCTGCGCTGGCGGGAGAACTGGGGCTCCAAGGCTCCACACCCCCTTCCAACGTCACAGGGGAAGACAGCTCCCAGCACGGGGAAGACAACGACGGCCGTGCCCGTTGGCTTTGGCCAGACAACTGGCCATGGCCACAACACTGGTCACTAAGCCTCTCGTGGCCTGCCATACCCAAAGCCAATGGGCGCTGGTTGGCAGCGGCGGCGCTGGGCGCTGGGGTGGCGGCGGGAGCCGCCGTGCTTGTGCTGCGCCAGGGCCAGCACGAGACCCAAGCCCTACCCGTGGTGCCCGCCCCAGTGGCGGCTCCAGCACCACTACCGGCCGCTCAATCTCAATCCCCAACAACGCCCACATCACCAACAACGCCCAAGAGCCAGGCGAAGCGACCCGCGGTTCCCTTGGAGGTTGCAAACCCCACCGAAACCGAGCTCCAACAGCTGCTCACGGCCTGGCTTAACGCCAAGGCAGCCGTCATGGCCGGGAAACCAAGCCCCAACCCTCTGGTCGACATAGCTCGCCCCCC
>CAMDVN010000138.1 GCA_945877595.1 Cyanobium sp. NIES-981
AAGAAGCAGCCGGGCCCGCTGATGAGCTGGCGCTGGAGCAGCTAGTAGATCAGCTGCCGGCAGCTCAAGCCACGGCTCTGCGGCTCACCATCCTTGAAGGCCTGTCACTGCGGGCTGCAGCAGAGCAGCTGCAAATCAGCGCCATGTCCGTGCAGCGGGCCCAGAAGAAGGCTCTTGAGGCTCTGCGCCAGCAGTTGGTAGGCGGGGGCTGAGGCCCCTCGTAGCAGGCCTCCATTACAAGTTGCCTGAACTCGGCGCCACGCAAACTGGCTTACTACTTGCTGGCTGCGGTTTTACCAGTGACTTTGGGCAGGAGATTGCCGCAGGCACTAACAAGCTGTCCAGTAGCCACTAAGGCAGGGCGCTTGACCTGGATGGCCTCCAAGGCATCAATAATCGAGAGGGCAAAGTTCAGCCCCTCACCAGCTGATCTCTTAAAAGTCACGATTCCAACGACCTCGCCGTTTGAATTCAGCAGTGGGCCTCCGCTATTGCCAGGGTTTACTGCGGCATCCGTTTGGATCAAGGTGGTGCCCTCAGGAACAACTGTCCGGAATTCCCCTTCTGCACGGCGAACGCTGCTGACGATTCCACGGGTCACAGTGTTAGCAAGCCCTCTTGGATTACCCAACGCAAATACCTCCTCCCCTGGCTTGGGATAAGTTGCGTAGCAAAGGGGTAATGGCGACTTAATCCGTGCATTTAAGGGCCGAAGAATGGCCAGATCCTTTTCCCGATCTCGAAAAATCACATTCGCTGTTGTCTCGGTGCCATCGGCGTAACTGATATCGACTGTCTTTCTAGACTGGACAACGTGCCTGTTTGTGAAGATCAGTCCTGTTGATTCGGCAACAAATCCTGTCCCAGCACCAACTCCAGATTTAATGCCAACAACCTTGTCCAAGGATAGGGCGACAATCTTTTGGAACCCCGCCGATGGTGTTACCTGAGCTGTTCCGAGGGAAAAGGGTGGAACAGGGTCCTTGGCAGATGCAACTAAATAAAGGCTTTTGAGTGATTGAACAGTCTTCTTTCCAATGGGAAGCACCTTTCCGCTTTCGCCGAGCTTGATGCTCAGAGATGGATCTCCTGATGTCTCTGACAGTTGCTTTATTAAGGTGGAAGGAAGGGAGAAGGCGCCCTCATCTCCATAAATCCTGTATTGCTGATCCGCAAGGCCAATGATGATGGGGCTGGGAAGCCCCCGAGAGTCCCGCACACGGCCAAAGGGGCAGGCCAGCAAACCGCAACCGGTCTTGATATATAAAATTCCCTGCAAAGTGTCGATGCTCCACTTTGTGAATGCACCTGTTTCTGTTGAATCACCATTGTTGATCCAATCTCTGTCAAAGACAGCAAAATCAACGGTGCCATCAAAACTTGATTTCAGCTTTACGATTGTCGAGAGAGGAACTTTTGATCCTGGAGTTTTCCAGTCCTGATCAGTTGGGATCTCCGCCGTAAAAGGTGGATCGGCAATCAGCTGCTGAGCTGATGCCGCCAAGGGGATGGATGCCAGCAGCGCAATGGAGAGCGAAAAGAACAGAGGCTGCGGCTTCATTTGCGCTTCGTCATAAGCACGCAACCTTAGGGCGCAGGCTTAGGTGCCTTTGGCTGAATTCATGCGGATTACGCATAGTTTTAGGTCCTGCTGCGGGAATTGCAGTTTGGTGCTGAAGGCCTAGCCAGCAAAAGCTGCAGCGCTTCAACCGCGGTAGGTCGGGCTTAGTCGCTCGCACAAACCAGCGTGGAGAGCGGCCACCAGCCGCTGCCGCCCTCGTCGTAAGCCAGCTCCACCATCGGATCGGCATTGAGGGACTCGGGCGCAAGGCTCAGCACCGTGGCGCCGCTCTCTGGGCTGATCAAATCCCGCCAGCAGCGCGACCCAATCGCTGGCAGCGCAGTCGTTGTTTCAGGCATGGGTCAGGGGCTCACCATCACCCGGTTGCCAGCGCCGCTGTTGCTCACAGCCGCAAACTGACGCCGCTGGTGCGACCAGCAGAGCGAGCGCCAGCCCAGATCAGCTGGGGAGCTGCGCACCGTCCAGCTGAGGCCATCGGTGCTGGTCATGATCCGGTTGCCGGTACCGCTGCTGCTCACCGCCACCAGCAGCTCCCGCTCCGGCGCCCAGCAGAGGGAGGTCCAGGCGTTGTCGGCTGCCGAACTGCGGCTGGTCCAGCTGATTCCATTCGGGGAGGTCATCACCCGATTGCCCCGGCCGCTGCTGCTCACCGCCACCAGCAGGCCCAGCTCAGCCGCCCAGCAGAGCGCCGTCCAGTTGTTGGCTGCGGCGGCCGTCCGCAGCGTCCAGTTGCGGCCATCGCTGGAGGTCATCACCCGCTGGCTCCCGCCCGTGCTGCTCACCGCCACCAGCAGCCCCAGCTGCGGCGCCCAGCAGATGGAGCGCCACTCCTGATCCGCCGCAGCCGGGCCGGCCGTCCAGGTGAGGCCATCCGGGCTGGTCATCACCCGGTTGCCTGTGCCGGTGCTGGCTACGGCCACCAGCAGGCCCAGCTCGGGTGCCCAGCAGATCGAGGTCCAGTTGTTGTTGGCCGGTGTCTGGCGCAGGGTCCAGCTGCGGCCATCCGCTGAGGTCATCACCCGATTCCCAAGTCCGCTGTCGCTGACGGCGACAAACAGCCCCAGCTCCGCAGCCCAGCAGAGCGCCACCCAGTTCTGATCGGCTGCTGATGGTTGGGCGCTCCAACGGATGCCATCGCTTGAGGTCATTACACGGTTGCCCGTGCCGCTACCCGCTACGCAGGCGTAGAGCTGCCGCTCCGGTGACCAGCAGATCGCCTGCCAGCTGTTATCTGCTGCTGAACGCACGGTTGACCAGAGCACCCCGCTGATAGCCAGCACCGGCGAAGGATTCAGCAGCTCCGCCAATACCGCTGCAGGCAGCTGATAGGTGCCGGGCTGGGGCCCGGTGGGGCGGGTGATCGCCAGCAGGTCGCCTGGTTGGAGGGTCATCTGCGGCGGTACTCAGGGCAGGGCCGGCAGGGTGCTCAGATCCAGCGGCATGTAGTCGCCGGCCGGCTGGGCAGTGGCCATGGCTTCCTTAAGGGCTGCAGCATCGACAGCGGCGCCCTCGGTGCCGGCGATGAGATCCTCGGCAGCCGCTAGGCGCAGCACGCCTGCAGCAGCGGTGGAGGCAGGCTCAACGCTCAGAAGCGGTTGGGCGGGATCGCTTTCATCAACGCTCAGTGGCGCGGCCACCTGGATGC
>CAMDVN010000139.1 GCA_945877595.1 Cyanobium sp. NIES-981
CAGTAACTGTCGCCAATACTTCACCCTATGCAGTTACTGGTGGAACTCCCTCCAGCCTGCAGGGTCGCGGAGCTGCCACCTGCGGGCACCTGGATCACGCTCACCAGTTGCGGGAGGCTTTCGCAATCGCCATCCCAGCCTGGGGATTGGTTCGACCTTCCTGAATTCTCGGATGATTAACTTTAGCCGTTTTGGACTTCAGCCAACACTCGGAAGTCTTTCGATCAGGAGCATGTTGCGCTCTTTTTTAAGAGTCTGTTGTTGCTGATTCCAGAGGCCAAATCCAACGAGGGTCGAGTCGATGAGCCTAGGTTGATCGAAAGTTCCGGTGCAACACGCGGTTTATCACCTGCTCCTTGCTCTTTCAAATAACCCTCGATTGCGGAGTAGAGTGGGGCTTGAGTTTCATAAAGAGGTGGTGTAAAGTGGAATTATTTAGTGAAGCTGCTATATCAAAGGGCGCACGCCCATACCTCTAAAGTGTGATGGCTGTACACGGAGCTGGGAGAACACCATGAGGTTTCGCTACTTGGAGGAAGCACTTCCTCAGCAGCCAATCTTTGTCAATCTAAAACTAGCTGGTAAATAATTTTATGAAAGCAGTAATCCTGGCTGGTGGCCTGGGCACCCGCCTGAGCGAGGAAACCCATCTCAAGCCCAAGCCGATGGTGGAGGTGGGTGGCAAGCCGATCCTGTGGCACATCCTCAAGATTTATAGCCACTTCGGGATTAATGAATTCATTATCTGCTGTGGCTACAAGGGCTATTTAATTAAGGAATACTTTGCAAATTATTTTCTGCACACCAGTGATGTCACATTTCATATGGATGTAGATAATCGGATGGAAGTGCACCAGCGCAAGAGCGAACCTTGGAAGGTGACGCTGGTGGATACTGGTGATGCAAGCCAGACCGGTGGTCGCCTGGGCCGGGTGCGCCCTTATCTCAATAGCAGTAGCTTTTGCTTCACCTATGGCGATGGCGTGGCTGATGTGAATGTGGGCGCCTTGATTGCGCATCACCAGCGGGCGGGCAAGCAGGCCACACTTACGGCCGTTCAGCCACCCGGCCGCTATGGAGCATTGCACTTAGACGGGCAAAGCGTGGTGCAATTTCAGGAGAAGCCCGATGGCGACAACGCTTGGATCAATGGAGGCTTCTTTGTGCTGGAGCCAAGCGTGCTGGACCTGATTGAAGGTGACGGCAGCAGTTGGGAAGCCGATGTGTTACCGAAGCTTGCAGCTGCTGGCCAGCTGGGCGCCTACCGGCATCTGGGCTTCTGGCAGCCGATGGACACTCTGCGCGATCGCACCCGGCTGGAGGAGCTGTGGTCTAACAGTCAGGCCCCTTGGAAGCTGTGGTGATACTCAAGCCAGGCTTTTGGCGCGGCCGGCGGGTGCTGATCACCGGTCACACGGGCTTCAAGGGCAGCTGGCTGACGCTGTGGCTGTTGAGCCTGGGGGCCGAGGTGTGGGGCTATGCGCTGGCACCCGAGCCGGGGCGCGCCCTGTTCACCGACCTGGGACTTGACCAAGCCACCCAGAATGCCGACTGGGGGCAACTACGGCACCACCTCGGCGATGTATGCGATCTGGAGGTCTTGAGCCAATGCGTGCATCAAGCCCAGCCGGAGGTGGTGCTGCATCTCGCTGCCCAGTCGCTGGTGCGGCGCAGCTACCGCGATCCGCTGGGCACGTGGGTCACCAATGTGCAGGGTTCGCTCCACCTCCTGGAGGCCCTTAAGCCGCTGCAGCACTCCTGCGCGGTGGTGATGGTGACCACCGACAAGGTTTACGCCAACCGGGAGTGGGACTACGGCTATCGGGAAGAGGATCGCCTAGGCGGCCACGACCCCTACAGCGCCAGTAAGGCTGCCGCTGAGCTGGCCATCGCCAGCTGGCGTGACAGCTTCTGCGGATCAGGTGTCCAGCAGACCCCCCATCTGGCCATCGCCACCGCCCGGGCCGGCAACGTGATTGGCGGGGGCGACTGGGCTGAGGACCGCATTATTCCCGACCTCATGCGTTCCTTGGCGGCCGGAGAAGCCATTCCTGTACGACGACCGGAGGCCACCCGCCCCTGGCAGCATGTTTTGGAGCCTCTGGGGGGTTACCTACTGCTGGCAGAGAAGCTGGCGACAGGAGGTGAGGCCTATTCCGGTGCCTTCAACTTCGGGCCTTCGCTGGAAGCCAACCGCAGCGTGCGCGAGCTGGTGGAAGCGGCCCTCAGTCACTGGCCCGGCAGTTGGAGCAATCTCTCTGATCCCACGGCTCCCCACGAGGCCGGCCGCCTGCACCGGCAGATCGATAAGGCCCATCACCTCTTGGGCTGGAGACCCCGTTGGCACTTTGCCACCACGGTGGAGCGCACCGTGGGCTGGTACCGAGCTGTGGCGGAGGGGGCCAGCCCACGGGAGTGCTGTTTGGCGGATCTGTCGCGCTACCGGGAGGATTGAGCTGATGTCCGCTGAACTGCGCCGTACCCCGATCAACGGCGTGTTCGAGCTGCATGCCCACTCCTTTGCTGACCATCGCGGTGCCTTTCTGAATGCCTTCCGCGCCCAGGAGCTGGCCTTCATGAGCTCCTGGGGCGATCGGGGCCTCGCCCAGGTGAACCTCAGCCGCACCGAGGCCGTGGGCACGGTGCGAGGCCTGCACCTGCAGGCGCCACCCCACAGTGAGGCCAAGCTGGTGCGCTGCCTGCGCGGGCGGGTGTGGGATGTGGCGGTGGACCTGCGGCCCGGTTCGCCCACCTGGGGCCAGTGGCATGCCGTGGAGCTGTCGCCCGGGGCGGCGAATGCGCTGCTGATTCCTGAGGGCTGCGCCCATGGCTTCCAGGTGCTGGAGCCCGGCAGCGAGCTGCTCTACCTCCACTCGGGCGCCTGGGTGCCCGAGGCCGAAACCGGGGTGCGTTTCGACGCCTCCCAGCTGGCCATCGGATGGCCGCTGCCGCCCCAGGGGCTGAGCGAGCGGGATCTGGCGTTGCCGCTGCTTGAATTGCTGCCATGAGCCCGCACCCCTGCCGCCACTGCGGATCACCCCTGCAGCACCAGGTGATTGACCTAGGCCATCAGCCACCCAGCAACGCCTACCTGCGGCCTGAGCAGCTGGCGCTGTCCGAGATCACTTACCCGCTGCAAGTGTTTGTCTGCACCAGTTGCTGGCTGGTGCAGTTGCCGGCCCATGCGGCCGCTGAGGAGCTGTTTACG
>CAMDVN010000140.1 GCA_945877595.1 Cyanobium sp. NIES-981
CGTCCGGGATCGCCTTGAGGTAGCTGATCAGATCGAGATCGGTTGCGGCTGAAAGGCTTTCGGACACAAGGAGGAGGCGATTCCGCCAACCTCAACCCATGCTGACAAGAGCGGCAAGAGTGCCTGTGACACACTTTGAATCAGCCCTGCCCCTGCACCCACACGTTAAGCCCAGCGGCGCGAGCAGCCGAGCCATCGGCCGTGGCACGGGCATCAAACAACCAGGCGGGTTTGCGCATCACAGCTGCGACCCCTTCCCAATCAAGCTCGCCAAACTCCGCCCACTCAGTAAGCAGCAACACCGCATCGGCGCCAGCTGCCGCCTCTACAGCGGATCTGGCCAGCTGCCAGCCGCCTTGGGCGCCACCACCGCCACCGCCATCAGAGGCCTGGGCGCTCGGTGCCTGGCCGAGATCTTTAGCGATCTGGGCCGCAGGCACCTTGGGATCGACGATCGCCAGCTGGGCCCCTTCCTCTAGCAAATCGCGGCAGATCCGAATCGCCGGAGATTCACGGGTGTCGTTGGTGTTGGCCTTGAAGGCAAAACCCAGCACCGCCAAGCGCTTACCGGTGACCGTGCCAAACAGCTTGGTCACCACCAGGCGAGCAATGCGGTGTTGCTGCCAGGTGTTGAGCGCCACCACCTGCTCCCAGTAGGCCGCCACCTCCTCGAGGCCGTAGTGGCGGCAGAGATACACCAAATTGAGGATGTCTTTTTGAAAGCAGCTGCCACCAAAGCCGGGGCCCGCCTGCAGAAATTTGGGACCAATGCGGCTGTCCATGCCAATCGCCTTGGCAACCTCGCGCACATCGGCGCCGGTGGCCTCACAGAAGGCGGCAATGCTGTTGATCGAGCTGATCCGCTGGGCCAAAAAGGCATTGGCCGTGAGCTTGGAGAGCTCACTGCTCCACAGATTCGTACGCAGAATCTGCTCAGGCGCTACCCAGTGGCCGTAGATCCCAGCCAGAGCTTCTATTGCCTCTGGATCCTCACCACCAATCAGCACTCGATCGGGATTCTCTAGATCAGTGATCGCCGTACCTTCGGCCAGGAATTCGGGGTTGGACAGCACCGAAAAGCTCTTGCCGCCCTTCTCCGAGTCCAGGATCTGCTGGATCACAGCGGCCGTACGAACCGGGAGGGTGCTTTTCTCCACCACGATCGTATGACCGCGGGCGCAGGCCGCCACCTGGCGGGCGGAGGCCTCAATCCAGCGCAGGTCACTGGCCTGGCCGGCTCCGAGCCCCTTGGTCTTGGTGGGGGTATTCACCGAAAGAAACACCATGTCGGCAGAAGCAATGGCGGCATCCACGGCGGTGGAAAAGTGCAAATTGCGGCCCCGACAGCGGCCCAACACCGCATCAAGTCCCGGCTCATAGACCGGCAACTTGGAGAGGTCGGGATCGTTCCAGGCGGCGATGCGCTCGGCATTCAGATCAACCACCGTCACCTGAATCTCTGAGCAGCGATCCGCAATCACAGCCATCGTCGGGCCGCCCACATAGCCAGCCCCGATGCAGCAGATTGTTTGTACTGGCAAAGAATTGGAATTCACTAATCCATAGTATTGGGTTACCTCGGTCAAATCGCTGCTACGCCAATCCGCTCGCCCTGGTAACCGGCACGCGCGCACACCGTCTGGCACCAAGGCAGATGGTCCAGATACCAGTCGACCGTGGCTGCCAAACCCTGCTCAAAATTGTGGCGCGGCTGCCAGCCCAGCTCGGTGCTGATCTTGGTGGGATCAATCGCATAGCGCCGGTCGTGGCCAGGCCGATCGGCCACGGGCGTGATCAGCCGGGCATGGGGGGCTCCGGCCGGGAGCCGCTGATCGAGCAGGGCACAGATCGCCTCCACCACCTGCTTGTTGGACCTCTCTCCATGGCCCCCCACGCAATAGCTCTCACCCACGGTTCCCCGGGTAGCCGCCAAGAGCAGGGCCTCGACGTGATCTTCCACGAAGAGCCAATCGCGCACGTTGGCCCCATCGCCGTAAAGCGGTATCGGCTCGCCCGCCACCGCCTTCAGGATCACCACCGGGATCAACTTCTCGGGGAACTGCCAGGGGGTCGTAGTTGTTGGAGCAATTGGTGAGCACCACCGGCAGGCCATAGGTGTGGTGCCAGGCACTTACCAGGTGGTCGCTGGCTGCCTTGCTAGCCGAATAGGGCGAGCGGGGGTCGTAGGGGGTGGTTTCCGAGAAGCGGCCCATTTCGCCCAGGGAGCCGAACACCTCATCGGTGGAGATGTGGTGGAAGCGGAAGCACGCCTGGCGCTCGGTGGGCGTGCTGCTCCCAGTGGGCGCTGACGGCCTGGAGCAGGTGGAAGGTGCCGCTCACGTTGCTGGCGATGTAGACGAAGTCCGGCGAGCTTGTCGAGCCGTAGACCGCGGGGCCCTTGATCGAGCGGTCCACGTGGCTCTCTGCCGCCAGGTGCATCACCAGGTCGGGATCCGCCTGGCGCACCGCTTCGGTGGTGGCGGCGGCATCGGTGAGATCCACCCGCAGCAGGGTGTGGCGCTCGGCCGCCTCAGGCAGCGCCTCGATGCTGGATAGGTCGCTGGCGTAGCCGCACTTGTCGAGGTTGAACACCTGGGCATCGCTCTCGGCCAGCAGGCGCCGCACCACCGCCCCGCCGATAAAGCCGGCCCCACCGGTTACCAGGATGCGGCGGCGGCCGGCCAGGAGGGCGGATACGTCGGGCGGGGTGGCTTCAGGCATGGGTGGAGGCGTACGCGTGTACTAAGCTGGTGGCTGTCGGAATTGGGGCGCGCTGCTTAAGGTGAATGAAGCTTCTGGGGAACTGGATGCACCACTGCCCTGGTGGCGGCTGGGGTTCGACGGCACAGCAGTTCTGGAAGCCTTTGTTGGCACTGTTGTTGGTCTGATCGCTCTGTTTTCTTCCTATGACCACGTCTCCCTCCCCCACCGTCAGCTCCCTCTCCAGCAGCAATGGGGCGTCTGGCTCATCGCTCTCTCCCTTCCGCTCGTTTTTGCGGATGCTCAATTGGCGGCGCGATCCCGTCGTCGAGATGCAGATCGAGCGCTCAGTGCAGAGAACGAAGCAGCTCGAGAAAGAGCTCGCGTTGCTGAACTGGATGCACTCCGAAATCGACTTGATCGAGGCCGACTTGCCTTCCAGCTCGACCCCTCC
>CAMDVN010000141.1 GCA_945877595.1 Cyanobium sp. NIES-981
AAATCAAGCCCCACGACCTCATAACCGAGCTCAGCAAGTAAAGCGGCCTCATGCCCGCGGCCGCAGCCGGGCACCAGCACTCGGCCTGCCTTGCTGGGCGCGAGGGGGTGGTGTCGCAGAAAATGCTCAAGAGGCGGTGCCGGTTGACCCAGTTCCCAACCATCTCCGCCCTCGCGGTAGCGCTGGTCCCACCGAGCTGGATCACTCACTGGTGCGGCAGCTCCAGCCAAAGCTGGCTGGGAAGGGTTGTGGCGTGAGTGCATGACTTCACTGTGGTGGGGTTGGCGAGACTCGTCTGCTGGTGGGTTCCCAGTACCGCAGCGCGGCCCGCACCTGTTCGGCGGCAAAGACATGCACAAAGTGGCCGCAGTGCCGGATGGTGTGAATCGCGGCGTCGGGCCTGGCCTGCCGCAGCGCCTCAACCGGTAGCCGGCCCTGATCCGCCGCGAAGGCCACCACTGGGCAGCGCAATTGCTGCAAAGCCTCGTTGATCGGCCACTGCACGTAACCGCCGAGGGCAGCGGCCGCCTCCACCACCGGGGCGTGGGCCATGCGCCGCTCGATCAGCGCCCGGGCAGGCCCCTGGTCGCTGGGGTCAAAGAAGTATTCGGTGCGGTTGGGCTGATCCACCACCCAGGCTGCTTGCGCGGCGCTGCGCCCCTCGGTGACCGCGCGCCCAATCCACTGTCCCATGCGTTCCAGGGTGTCGGCCTGGCGCTGGGTCGGCATCGGCACGCTCGAACCCAACAACACCAATCCCCGGGCGGCAATCGCGGGGTCGGAGGCCAGAACACAGGCCATGGCCCCTCCCATGGAGTGGCCAATCAGCATGGAGCCGGCAAAGCCGGCCCGCAGGATCGCTTGACGTACGTGTTGGAGGATCCGTTCAGCCACCTCGGCCATGGACGCTGCCATTGCCGGTCCCTCCTCCGCAGGCCAGCTAGTCAGATCAATCGATCCCGGGGCCGGCATCCAACTGGGGGCCAACAGCGGTGCTGGCAGGGCGGCCTGCAGGTGCTGGGCCTCGTCACCATGGCCGCACCAGCCATGCAAAAACACCACCCGAGGCACGGCACTCATCTCACCCACAGCCAGTCTTGATGTGCCCGGGCCACCCAGCACCACGGGTCATCGACAGGCATCGACAGGGGCATTCCTGAACAGCGCACAGCGAGAATCGCGTACCAGTCTTAATCCTATTATGCTGTAAGTACGTAACCATTGTATGAGTTCTCCATGGTCGACACCAGTTCCCTTGCCCCAGCCGGCGGCTGGCTCTGTGCCCACAAGAGCGGGGAGCGCAGCCTGGTGCAGGGGCTCAAGGGAGATCTCACATATCTGATCGTCACCGGCGACGCTGCTATCGGCAGTTACGGCATCAACGCCATCTGCACTCACCTGGGCTGCGTTATTCCCTGGAACCCGGAGGCCGGCAAGGTGGTGCGCGGTCCTGCGCCCCTTCGCTGGCCCTCGCCCATGGGCAGGTCGACAACGATCAGGTGTTGCTCAGCCCCTGGAGCGAGACCGATTTCCGCGATGGCTCCCAGCCCTGGTGGGCCTGAGCACTGTCGGGCTGCGTCACGGGCTACATCACGGGCTGTGTCCGGCCAGAGACGGCCCTGATCGCGCTGCCTATGGTTGAAGTGCCCTAAAGCGCAGTGCCGCCGTGACTGAACTCGGCAAGTGCCCCGTAAACCACGGTGCGGTCACGATGGCGGTGTCGGGCTGCGGCCCCTCGCCAAGGGATTGGTGGCCCCAGCAACTCAATCTGGCGATCCTGCACCAGCACAGCCCGATCTCCAATCCGCTGGGATCCGAGTTCAATTATGCCGAGGCCTTCAGCCAGCTCGATTACCACGGCCTCAAGCGCGACCTGATCGCGCTGATGACCGACTCGCAGGAGTGGTGGCCAGCGGATTGGGGCCACTACGGCGGCCTGTTCATCCGGATGGCCTGGCACAGCGCCGGCACCTACCGCACTGCCGTTGGCCGGGGCGGTGGCGGCACCGGCAACCAACGCTTCGCGCCGATCAACAGCTGGCCCGATAACGGCAACCTCGACAAGGCCCGCCGCCTGCTCTGGCCGATCAAGCAGAAATACGGCAACAGCATCTCCTGGGCCGACTTGATGATCCTGGCCGGTAACGCCGCACTCGAATCGATGGGGCTGCGCACCTTTGGCTTCGGCGGCGGCCGCGCCGACATCTGGCAGCCGGAGGAAGACATCTACTGGGGCAACGAAAAGACCTGGCTCGGCGATGAGCGCTACAGCGGCGATCGCCAGCTGGAAAACCCACTGGCCGCCGTGCAGATGGGGCTGATCTACGTGAACCCAGAGGGCCCGAATGGCGTGCCCGATCCGGTGGCATCGGGGCTCGACGTGCGCGAGACCTTCGCGCGCATGGCGATGAACGACGCGGAGACCGTGGCGCTCACCGCCGGCGGCCACACCTTCGGCAAGGCCCACGGCGCCGGCAGTGAAGAGCTGATGGGCCCGCCGCCGGAGGGGGCGCCGCTGGAGGATATGGGCCTGGGCTGGGCCAACCGCCACGGCAGTGGCAAGGGGGCCGATGCCACCACCAGCGGCATTGAGGGCGCCTGGAAACCCAACCCCACCCGCTGGGACATGGGCTATTTCGACATGCTTTTTGGCTACGAGTGGGAGCTGATCAAGAGCCCCGCCGGTGCCTGGCAGTGGCAGGCCAAGGACTGCCGCGAGGAGCACCTGATTCCCGATGCCCACATCCCCGGCCTGAAGCACCCGCCGATGATGACCACGGCGGATCTGTCGCTGCGCTTCGATCCGATCTACGAGCCGATTTCGCGCCACTTCCACGAGCACCCGGAGGCCTTCGCCGATGCCTTCGCTCGCGCCTGGTTCAAGCTCACCCACCGCGACATGGGGCCCAGGAGCCTCTACCTCGGCCCCGAGGTGCCCGACGAAGAGCTGATCTGGCAGGACCCAATCCCGGCGCTTGATCACCCCCTGGTGGATGGGCCCGCCATCGCCGATCTCAAGGCGCGCGTACGGGCCTCCGGCCTGAGCGTGGCTGAGCTTGTGAGCACCGCCTGGGCTTCGGCCTCCAGCT
>CAMDVN010000142.1 GCA_945877595.1 Cyanobium sp. NIES-981
CGGCGATGGCCTGCCGCAGCGAGCGGCGCTCGGCTTTTGTAGATCTGCTGCGCCGCGGCTGGCGCAGCAACCGGCTGCTCTGGTTTGGGGTGGGGGTGGAGGTCGTCTTCACAGCCCTGCTACTGGGCTGGCCACCCCTTTCCAGGCTGGTTGCCATGGCTCCCCTCGAGCGCTGGACCCTGCCGTTGATCGTGGCGGCGCCCCTGCTGGTGATGCTGGCCGATGACCTACGCAAGCGGGGCGACTTAGGCCAGAGCCAGCTCAGTTAGGCATGGTCACAAACTCTTCGGCCACCGAGGGGTGCAGGGCCATGGTGCGATCGAAGTCGGCCTTGGTGGCGCCCATACCGATGGCAATAGCTGCCATCTGAATAATTTCAGCGCTGTGCTCGCCCACCATGTGGCAGCCCAGCACCCGGCCGCTGGTCGATTCCACCACCAACTTCAGCAACACCTTGGGATCGCGGGCCGGCAGGGCCTGGCTCATCGGCCGGAACCGGGCCCGATACACCTTCACCCCCTCCGCGCCGCAGCGCTCGCTGGCCTGTTCCTCGGTGAGCCCCACGCTGGCGAGCTCTGGCTGGGAAAACACCGCGCAGGCCACCAGGTTGTGGTCCACCTGGCGGGGCTTGTGGCCAAACTCTGTGTCGGCGAAGGCGCGACCCTCATCCACCGCTACTGGCGTCAGGTTGATTCGGTCGGTCACATCGCCCACGGCAAAGATGCCGGGCACGTTGCTGCGCTGGTCGGCATCCACCGGGATGCGGCTGCCCTCCACGGCCACCCCGGCGGCCTCGAGCTTGAGGCCCTTGAGGAAGGGCTTGCGGCCGGTGGCCAGCAGCACGCCGCCGCAGGCGATCGATTCGCCGCTCTGGGTGGTAATGCTGAGCTCGCCTGGGGCGCACTGGCCGGTGATCGCCGCCGGCGAGTGGGCGAAGCGGATCTCGATGCCATCGGCTTCCATCCCGGCGCGCACCGCCTCGCTCGCCTCGCGGTCGAAGCCGCGCAACAAGTGATCGCCGCGCACCAGCTGGGTTACCTGCACGCCGAGGCCATTGAGAATGCCAGCGAATTCGCAGGCGATGAAGCCAGCGCCCACCACCACGACCCGCTCGGGCAGGCTCTCCAGCTCAAACATGTCGTCGCTGAGCCAGCCCAGCTCGGCCCCGGGGATCTCGGGCCGCTGGGGCCGGCCGCCCACGGCGATCAGGATCCGCTGGCCCTGGAGCTCGCGCTCATTTCCGGGGGCATCCGTCACCACCACGCTGGTGGGTCCGCTGAACCGGCCCCAGCCCCGCACCAGCTCCACGCCTGCTTTCTCCAGAAAACCGATATGCAGGCTGTTGAGCCGATCCACCTCCGCGCGCACGTTGGCGAGCAAGCGGGAAGCATCGAGGCGCACGTCGCCCATTTCCCAGCCATAGCTGGGAGCATCGGCCAGCAGGTGGCGGTAGGCCGAGCCATACACCAGCAGCTTTTTGGGTACGCAGCCGCGAATCACGCAGGTGCCGCCCACCCGATCGCCCTCCACGATCGCCACCCGGGCGCCGTGGCTCGCGGCGCGCTTGGCGGCGGCCAGGCCGCCCGATCCGGCACCAAGCACGATCAGGTCATAGGAGCTGCCCATGGGGGGTGGTGGTGGCAAGGATGGACGTTCCTCACGCTATGGGGTGAAGCCGGGCCGCTGCACCAGCCCAGAGCACGGGCCAACAAAAAAGCCCGCGGCGTGTGCCGCGGGCTGATGGATTCAGGCGAAGGCGCCCTTACTTGGCCGTGGCGGCGAAGTCGGGATAGGCCTCCATACCGTGTTCGCTGATGTCGAGACCTTGGATCTCTTCCTGTTCGGTGACGCGGATGCCACCGAAGATGGCACCGATGATCGACCAAAGAATGAAAGAGGTAATGATCGAGAAGGCGGCGAAAACAAGGACACCAACAATTTGATGCCCAAGCTGAGCTGGGCCACCGCCCACGAACAAACCCTTCTTATCGTAGAAGAGGCCAACCGCAAGGGTGCCCCAGATCCCACAGGTGCCGTGCACCGAGAAGGCACCCACAGGGTCATCGATCTTGAGCTTGTCGATGAAGGCCACGGAGAACACCACCAACACGCCGGCGATGAAGCCCACAACCCAGGCGGCAGGCATGGAGAAGCCGTCGCAACCAGCCGTCACGCCCACCAGGCCAGCCAGGATGCCGTTGATGGTCATGGTGAGGTCGGGCTTGCCTCCATTGAACTGGCTCACCAGGGTGGCAGCGATACCGCCTCCAGCTGCACCGAGAGTGGTGGTCACAGCGACGTAGGGAACAGTTTGGTTCATTGCCAGAACGGATCCAGGATTGAATCCGTACCAGCCAAGCCAAAGAATCAAACAGCCCAGGGTGGCAATAGCGAGATTGTGACCGGGAATGGCTTGCGCCTTACCATTAACAAACTTTCCAATGCGGGGGCCAAGCAAAATTGCGCCGGTTAGGCCAGACCAAGCTCCAAAAGAGTGAACAACAGTCGATCCGGCAAAATCATAGAAGCCGAGTTGATTGAGCCACCCTTGGCCCAGGTTCCACTGCCAGGATCCGGAGATTGGGTAAAGAACTCCAACCAAAATCAATGAGAAGATAACAAATTCACCGAACTTGATGCGCTCAGCAACAAGACCGGAGACGATCGTTGCAGCTGTTCCCGCAAACGCAGCCTGGAAAAGGAAGTCGACACTGGGCACAAGAGTTACACAACCCTCGGGACCCTGACCTGCAGCACACTTGATAGCAAGATCAGGGGAAGCGTCGAAGAATAGTCCACCGAATTTGAGCCAACCGGGCATGACCCAGTCAGCGTTGTACATGATCTTGTAGCCGATGAACCAATAAGCCGTAACCGCCAGAGCGAAAACGATCAGGTTCTTAGCGAGAATGTTGACGGCATTATTGGAACGACACATGCCGGCTTCCACCATGGCAAAGCCGGCGTTCATGAAGATCACCAGGGCGGCGCAGATCAACAAGAACATGTTGTTGGCCAAGAAGGCCGGAGTGAGCTCGGGGAGCTCGGCAGCATGGGCCGCCAAATTGAATA
>CAMDVN010000143.1 GCA_945877595.1 Cyanobium sp. NIES-981
GTTGGCCATACGTTCTGTTCAGGCATCACCTGCCATCACCCAACCTTCGGGAGAGCGATCCATGCATCCCACCGCCGAGCTGTTCACCGAAAAGGCCTGGGCCGCCGTGGTGGCCGCCCAGCAGCTGGCCCAGCAGAAGCGCCAGCAGCAGATGGAGAGTGAACACCTCCTCGCCGCCCTGCTGGCCCAGCTGGGTCTGGCCAACCGCATCCTCGAGAAGGCCGGTGTCGATGTGGGCAGTCTCAGCCAGAAGGTTGAAGCCCATATCGCCACCCAGCCCTCCTTGAGCGCCCCCTCCAACAACGTCTATCTGGGCAAGGGGCTCAATGCGGTACTCGATCAGGCTGCCGAGCTCAAGGGCAGTTTTGGTGACAGTTTCATCGCCATCGAGCACCTGTTGCTGGCCCTGGCGATTGACGATCGCTGTGCCAAGCAGCTCCTCTCGCAGGCCGGCACCAATGCCGCCAAGCTCAAAGACGCCGTTACCGCGATCCGCGGCTCCCAGACCGTGAAGGATCAGAACCCCGAGGCCACCTACGAATCACTCGGGAAATACGGGCGCGATCTCACGGCGGCGGCCCGGGAGGGCAAGCTCGATCCGGTCATTGGCCGCGATGAGGAGATTCGCCGCACCATCCAGATTCTCAGCCGCCGCACCAAGAACAATCCGGTGCTGATTGGCGAACCCGGCGTGGGTAAAACCGCGATTGTGGAGGGTCTGGCCCAACGCATCGTCAACGGTGATGTGCCCCAGGCCCTGCAGAACCGCCAGCTGATCGCCCTCGACATGGGCGCGCTGATCGCCGGGGCCAAATACCGCGGCGAGTTTGAGGAGCGGCTCAAGGCCGTGCTCAAGGAGGTGACCGCTTCTGAGGGGCAGATTGTGCTGTTCATCGATGAGATCCACACCGTGGTGGGTGCCGGTGCAACCGGCGGCGCCATGGATGCCAGCAACCTGCTCAAACCGATGCTGGCCCGTGGTGAGCTGCGCTGCATCGGTGCCACCACCCTCGATGAGCACCGCAAGCACATCGAAAAGGACCCGGCGCTGGAGCGGCGCTTTCAGCAGGTGTTTGTGGATCAGCCCACGGTCGAAGACACGATCTCGATTCTGAGGGGCCTCAAGGAGCGCTATGAGGTGCACCACGGTGTGCGCATTGCCGACAATGCTCTGGTCGCAGCTGCGGTGCTCAGCAGCCGCTACATCGCCGATCGGTTTCTGCCCGATAAGGCCATTGATTTGATGGATGAATCGGCCGCGCGGCTGAAGATGGAGATCACTTCCAAGCCTGAGGAGATCGACGAACTCGACCGGCGCATCCTGCAGCTCGAGATGGAGAAACTGTCGCTTGGGCGTGAATCAGATCCGGCAAGCAAGGATCGACTTGAGCGGCTCGAAAAGGAACTGGCCGAGTTGCGGGAGCAGCAAAGTGCCCTCAATGCCCAGTGGCAGGCCGAGAAGGGCTCCATTGATGAGCTCAGCAACATCAAGGAAGAGATCGAGCAGGTGCAGCTCCAGGTGGAGCAGGCCAAGCGCAACTACGACCTCAACAAGGCCGCCCAGCTCGAATACGGCACCCTGGCCGAGCTGCACAAGAAGCTTGCCGCCAAGGAAGCTGAGCTCAATGCGGGGGCTGGTCGAGGCGGCGATGGCGAAAAGCCGCTCTTGCGCGAGGAGGTCACTGAAGACGACATCGCCGAGGTGATCGCCAAGTGGACGGGCATTCCTGTCGCCAAGCTGGTCCAGAGCGAGATGGACAAACTGCTGCAGCTCGAGGCCGAATTGCATACCCGGGTGATCGGCCAGCACCAGGCCGTGACCGCCGTGGCTGACGCGATTCAGCGTTCAAGAGCCGGCCTTAGTGATCCCAACCGCCCGATTGCCTCCTTCCTCTTTCTGGGCCCCACGGGTGTGGGCAAGACGGAGCTCTCCAAGGCCTTGGCCGCCCAGTTGTTTGACGCCGAGGCGTCGATGGTGCGCATCGACATGTCGGAGTACATGGAGAAGCACGCCGTGAGCCGCCTGATCGGAGCGCCTCCTGGCTACGTGGGCTACGAAGAAGGCGGCCAGCTCACCGAGGCGGTGCGGCGGCGGCCCTATGCGGTGATCTTGTTTGACGAGGTGGAAAAGGCCCACCCCGATGTGTTCAACGTGATGCTGCAGATCCTCGATGACGGCCGGGTCACCGATGGTCAGGGGCGCACGGTGGATTTCACCAACACGGTGCTGATCCTCACCAGCAACATTGGCAGCAGCTCAATTCTTGATCTGGCCGGTGATCCGGCTCGCCACAGTGAGATGCAGGCGCGGGTGAATGAGGCGCTGCGGGGCCACTTCAGGCCTGAATTTCTCAACCGCCTTGATGAGACGATCATCTTCCACAGCCTCAGGCAAGAGGAACTGCGCCAGATCGTCGAACTGCAGGTGCGTCGCCTGGCCGGGCGCCTCGATGACCGCAAGCTGACCCTGTCCTTGGGTGCCGAAGCCCTCGACTGGCTGGCCGGGGTGGGCTACGACCCTGTCTACGGCGCCCGCCCGCTCAAGCGGGCGATCCAGCGTGAGCTTGAAACGCCCATTGCCAAGGGCATTCTGGGCGGACAGTTCACGGCAGGTCAGATGATCCGTGTTGAGGTGGAGCACGAGGTGGAGCAGGAGGGAGGCACCCCCAGATTGCGCTTTTTGGCGCAGGATCCAGCGGCCAGCGCCCTCGACGCTCGCTCCGGGATCAGCCTCATGCCGGTTGGCTCTGCCGGCGCTTGAGGGCCAGGGCCGCCCCACCGGCAACGACGGCGGCCCCGCCAATTCCTAGAAAGACCAGGGTCTGTAGCGCCAGCAGCGTGAGCCCAAGGGCTGAGGCGGCTTTGATCTGAATCCGTGCCTTGATCAGCATGCTGATTAACACCAACACGGTGGCCTGCAGGGAGGCAATTTTGGCGGCGCTGAAGGGGCAGAAGGGGTTGGGGAGCAGCATGGGGTCGCGCCAGGTGACCCCATCTTGGCGAAGCCTTTGGCCCTGATGCGGCCCTGCAC